>WLCS01000058.1 GCA_009705185.1 Actinomycetota bacterium | reverse complement strand
GTTAATTCTCTTGAAGAGCGTGTAGCTGCTCTCTTTGGAAAAGAGGCAGGGCTATTTACTCCAACAGGTTCTCTTGCCAATCAATTAGCTATTCGCACTTTGGTTAAACCTGGAGAAGAAATTCTTGTATAAACTCGTTCTCATATTGTTCGCGCAGAACTTGGCGCAGCAGCAACATTTAGTGGAATCACCACAAGAACCTGGCCTTCAGCAGATGGTCTACTTCGCGCAGAAGATCCACTTGCAATCGCACACGAAAATGCCGGACCTTACCTTGTATCAACTACGGCAATTGCAATTGAAAACACCCATAACTTCGGTGGCGGAACAATTCAGCCTATTGATGAAATCGCTGTCCTTTCTCGGGCAGCCCGTGCACGTGGCATTGCAATGCATTTAGATGGCGCACGTATTTGGAATGCTCATGTGGCATCAGGAGTATCTTTTTCAGAATATGGAAAACACTTCGACACGATTAGCGTCTGTCTGTCAAAAGGTTTAGGTGCGCCAATCGGTTCAGTCATGCTCTCCGATAAGTCCCGCGTCGCCGATGCACGCATTTGGCGCAAACGATATGGCGCTGGAATGCGACAAGTTGGAATCATTGCTGCTGCAGGACATTACGCACTTGATAACAACATCAATCGACTTAGCGAAGATCATGATCGCGCAAAGCGATTGGCACAGGCCCTGCATTCAGTGAACAACTCTCTAGTAGATCCTGCAAAAGTTGTGACAAATATCGTTGGCCTTGATTTAGTTGGAATGGGAATGACTGCCGCTGAACTTTCAGCCCGTTGTAAAGATGCAGGGCTCTGGATTAGCGCCCTCGGTCCACATTATGCGCGCCTTGTTACTCATCTTGATTTTGATGATGCGCAGTGCGATGAAGCAATTGAAATATTACAGCGCGCCCTCGTGGCGAAGTAGCCACTCTTTTTTATCTAAACCGTAGGCGTAATTACCCAGTGAGCCACCTGTCTTAACAATCCGATGACATGGAACAACCAGGACGATTGCATTTTTTGCGCATGCACTACCTGCAGCGCGAACAGCCGCTGGACTTCCGGCACGTTCGGCTAACTCGGCATAAGAAATTGTTTTGCCTGGTCTAATTTTTTTCATAGCCTTCCAAGCTTCTTGCGAGAATTGCGCACCAGGCTGGCGGACCTTAATTGAATTCAACGCTGAAATATCACCGTCAAAATAATCTTGCAGTAAATCTGTAATAACTGGAATTCTCTTTACGTTAGTGACTTCTCGCAACGAATCATCGCTACTGAGACTTTCTTTCAGGGCTCGTACATGGGAAAGATTTGCAGCCAAGAGAACATGCTGATCTGCAATGAGATTGAGGGTTCCAATAGGTGAGTCGAAACTGGAGAGAAGCAATGTCACGCTCGCTAAATTAGCGGTCGCGCAACATTTCAGCAACAAGAAATGAGAGCTCGAGTGACTGAGAATGATTCAGGCGTGGGTCGCACGCTGTTTCATAACGTGACTCGAGATCCTTTTCAGAGACGTCGTTTCCGCCGCCAAGGCACTCGGTGACATCGTCACCGGTAAGTTCGATGTGGATTCCACCAGGATGTGTTCCAAGTTTCTTATGAACTTCAAAGAATCCACGAACTTCATCTAATACGTCTTCAAAGTTACGAGTCTTATAGCCATTCTTAGATTCAAAAGTATTTCCGTGCATCGGATCGCATACCCACAGAACGTTTGCACCGCTCTTAGTAACGCCTTCAACAAGTGCTGGGAGCGCTTCGCGAATTGTCTTGGCACCCATACGAGTAATAAATGTGAGGCGGCCTGGCTCGTTATCAGGATTGAGTTTTGCAATCAACGCAAGCGCATCCTGAACAGTTGATTTAGGACCAAGCTTTACACCGATTGGATTGCGAACCTTCGAAGCGAAATCAACATGCGCACCATCAAGCTGACGCGTGCGCTCACCAATCCAAATGAAGTGACCAGAGACATCGTAAGCAAGTTGAGTACGTGAATCGATACGAGTAAGAGCCTTCTCGTATTCGATGATCAGTGCTTCGTGGCTTGCATAGAAATCAACAGATTTAAATTGTTCTGGGTCTACACCCGCGGATTCCATAAATGCTAATGCGCGGCCAATCTCTGTCGCCATTTGCTCGTACTTCTCGCCGAACTTCGAATCGCGAATAAATCCCTTGTTCCATTCGTGCACCTGGCGAAGATCTGCAAAACCACCACGGGTAAATGCGCGAACTAAGTTCAGGGTTGCAGCCGATGTGTTGTACACACGAACAAGTCGTTGCGGATCTGGAGTACGTGATTCTTCAGTGAATTCAATATCGTTTACTGCATCACCGCGGTATGCAGGAAGAGTGATATCTCCACGAGTTTCCATGTCATTTGATCGTGGCTTTGCAAATTGCCCAGCCATGCGACCAACTTTTACAACAGGCAAACTTGAGTAGTACTGAAGCACAGCAGCCATCTGCAAAATGGTTTTGATGCGATTGCGAATTGAATCTGCAGTAGCTGAAGCAAAAGTTTCAGCACAGTCGCCACCCTGTAACCAGAATGCGCGACCGGCTGCTGCTTCTGCAATTTTTGCTTTGAGATCATCGCACTCGCCGGCGAAGACAAGTGGTGGTAACGCTTTTAAATCTGCAACGGCTTTCGCAAGTGGTGAACCATCTTTTCCACCCGGCCAATTAGGTTGCTGCGCAGCAACAAGGGCGGGATCAAAAAGATTATCCACGGACGAGGAAGGCGTTGTCATAGTCATAAGCGTAGAACGTTCAGGTGCTATCTCGCAGGGAGATTAGCCAAAGAACGAAGTGATCTCCTCGTAGCGCTCGATTGGAACGGTCTTGAGAACATCTGTTGCTGATGCCAATGGCACACGAGCAATTTTTGTTCCATGAAGAGCCATCATCTTGCCGAAATCACCTTCGTGAACAGCTGTGATTGCTTCAAGACCAAAACGTGAGCTCAGTACGCGGTCGAACGCCGATGGTGTTCCACCGCGCTGGATATGACCAAGAACTGTGCAACGAGTCTGATAACCAGTTTTGGTTTCAATCTCAGCAGCAAGCCAATCGCCGATACCTGAAAGTTGTACGTGACCAAATGCATCAAGTGGCTGATCTTTAGTGATCATGTCGCCATCTTGTGGAATCGCACCTTCTGCGATCACGATGATTGGCGCTGTGCCAGTTTCGAATCGAGACTTAACGTATTCGCAAACTTTATCTACTGAGAATTTAACTTCTGGGATAAGAATGCATGCAGCATCTCCTGCAATACCTGAGTGAAGTGCGATCCAACCAGCGTGACGACCCATCACTTCAACAATGAGTGGTCGGTGGTGTGATTCAGCAGTTGTGTGCAGGCGATCGATTGCTTCCATCGCGATATTTACTGAGGTATCAAAACCGAATGTGAAATCTGTGTTGTTAAGGTCGTTATCAATTGTCTTTGGAACGCCAATTACTTTTACGCCCAGAGCATCGAGCTTTGTTGCAACGCCAAGTGTGTCTTCGCCACCGATTGCGATAAGAACATCGATTCCTTGGTCAGAAAGATTTTGCTTGATGCGCTCTACGCCATTTTCAATCTTAAATGGGTTGGTACGTGATGAACCAAGAATGGTTCCGCCCTTTGCAAGGATTGGCTTAACAGTTGCAAGATCTAAAGGCATAGTCAGCGCCTCAAGTGGGCCCTTCCAACCATCACGGAAACCTACGAATTCGTATCCGTACTCTTTAATACCTTTAGTTACGACTCCACGAATTACACCGTTAAGTCCTGGGCAGTCTCCGCCACCTGTAAGAATTCCAATACGCATTACGTGCTCCAAAATTAAGTGAGATATCGGCTATTAATACGCCGCACTGTGGTCAACACTGACTGGCACAGTCTAGCCTTTGGCCATGGCAAAGCCCCAACTCCGCGCGTGCGTGAGTTCAGATCGCTGCAGAAATCTACGAGTTTTATAGGTGAAAGCGGTCCTACTTCTTAACGACCATCTCCATCGAGATTACGGCGCCTTGAAAGGTGCCATACCTTCAACCCATCAGATTCTGTGTATTGAAAGCGAAAGAATGCTGCACACCAGAAGGTGGCACATTCAACGATTATTTTTTCTCATTTCGGCTCGAGAACATTTCTTGGCAGAACTAAGAAATGAGGGGTTCTCGGTCACTTTTATTCGAAGTGCGGATACCAATTCCGGAATTGAAGAATTTAGAAAATCGCACCCTGGAGTTGAAATTGTGGCTGCCGAACCTTCATCGCATAGGCAATATGAAAATTTGCAGAGCGCCGGAGTTACCTTTGTAGAAAATGATTTCTTTTTAACTTCAAGAAAACTTTTTGCACAGTGGGCAACAGCGCAGAAATCACTCGTCATGGAGAACTTCTACCGCGCTCAAAGAGTTCGCCTTGATGTATTAATGGAGGGCTCATCCCCCGTTGGAGGCAAATGGAATTACGATGCAGATAATCGCTTACCGCCGCCTAAAGGTGAACATAAATGGCCTGACTATTTAGCACATGAACGCGATGAGATCGATACCCGAGTCTTACGCGATATCAAAGAACGCAAAATCCCGGTCTTCGGTGATGATCCTGATACAACGTGGGCTACAACTCGAGCTGGTGCGCTTTTGCAACTCAATCACTTCCTCGATACCGCTTTCGCAGAATTCGGAGCATACGAAGATGCAATGCCAACAGAGAGCTGGGCGGTCAATCACTCTTTGCTAAGCCCATATTTGAATATCGGTTTATTGCATGCAGATGAAGTTCTAGATGCCGCGCTGAAGAAGTTCGCAGATGGCAGTATTCCGCTGGCCAGCGCTGAAGGATTTGTTCGCCAAATTATCGGATGGCGCGAATACATCAATGGGCTTTACTGGCACTTTGGAGATCTGTACCGCGCTGAAAATTCTCTACAAGCGACACGTACTTTGCTACCGCTCTTTACCGACGCATCAAAGACACAGATGAATTGTGTTGCAACTCAGGTAAGTGACATTGAAGCTCGCGCATGGGTGCATCACATTCCACGTTTAATGGTCTTAAGTAATCTTGCGCTCATTACCGGAACTTCACCACAAGAATTTCTCGATTGGATGAGACGCGCATTTATCGATGCAGCAGATTGGGTAATGGTTCCCAACGTCATCGGTATGAGTCTGCACGCAGATGGTGGACGACTTGCAACGAAACCCTATGCCTCTGGCGGCTCGTACATTTCTAAAATGGGAAACTTCTGCAAGACATGTGTATTTGATCCTAAGAAGCGCACCGGAAGTGATGCATGTCCATTTACAACTTTGTATTGGGATTTTCTTGCAAGAAATCAGGAAAAGTTTTCGCGAAATCATCGCATGGGACAACAGCTTGCAGGTTTGCGAAGACTGAGCGATCTCCCTGAATTACAAGAGCGCGCGAAAGAAGTGTTAGACCTTCTCTCTCGCGGTGAGCTCTGATTCAATAGCGCCATGACACTTGCTCCAGAAATTAAAGCTTTTCTTGAAGCTGGCGCTCAAGCCGGTTTACCGCAAGTGTGGGAAGCACCCATTGAAGTCATTCGTAAAAATACACAATCTAGACCAGCTCTTGCAGGACCTGTTGAAGATGTTCACGAAATAATTAATCGATTCATTCCAGGGCCAACTGCAGATTTACCAATACGAATTTACCGTCCGACTGAAAACCAAGATGCTCCAGCGATTGTGTATTTTCACGGCGGAGGTTGGGTTTTAAATTTCCTTGATATCTACGACGCATCTCTTGCGCATTTAGCTAATTCAAGTGGTTTCACAATTATTAGTGTGAATTACCAAAAGGCGCCTGAACACCCCTTCCCGGTTCCGTTCGATGATTGCTATGCGACTCTTCTATGGGTGATAAATAATGCGAAAGAATTGAAGATAAATCCACAAGCAATCGGCGTAGCCGGTGACAGTGCCGGAGGAAATCTAGCTTCAGCTGTGGCGCTTAAAGCTCGCGATAACCAGATAAAACTGAGTTTCCAAATTCTTATCTATCCATGCAATGGTTTGGATTTCCAAACAGAGTCCTACCTCAATAACGCCACTGGATACGGGCTATCTACTCAAGCTATGCAATGGTTCTGGAATCAGTATTTACAAGGTGACCAACACAATAAAAATCCATATGCCGTGCCCATGACTGCAAAAAACTTTGCCGATGTGGCACCGGCAATTGTTATTACCGCTCAATATGATCCTCTGCTTTCAGATGGTCAGCGCTATGCAGAATTATTAGAGGGCGATGGAGTCAAAGTTATTTACCGTGAATACGAAGGAATGATCCATGGATTTTTTACCAATTTAGCGGTTACTCCGACAGCGCGCGAAGCCCTAGATTTTGTTGCAACACAGATAAAACAAATTACGGAGTAACGCGCATACCTTTACCGACAACGACGATTCCGCTTTCGGTCACTGTGAAACGCTCACGGTCGCGCTCTAAATCAACGCCAATCTGAGCGCCCGCTTCAACAATTACACCTTTATCAATAATTGC
>WLCS01000057.1 GCA_009705185.1 Actinomycetota bacterium | reverse complement strand
AGCCACAGTACAGAGAGTCCACCACTTGCAGTAAGTATCCATTCTGGGTTTTGAGCGAAAAGAAATGGAATTGTAAGCAACGCTGCTATTCCAAATGAAGTTGCTGTTAACCAGATATCTTGTGCACCGCGCGAGAGTGACTTTCGGCTAACCACGTTAAAGACTGCAAAGCCGAAGCCAGCAATCGCTGCCAGCAAAATTCCTAATGGCTTAAATGTATCCACCCCGTTTGCTGTACCGACCAATATGATTCCGATAATGGTTATTGAAGTGCCTAGATACCAACTCTTCCCCGGTCTCTCCCCTAGTACAACGTAAGCAACAATTGCCGAAAATGTAGGGACACTACCGAGTGCGGTAACAGTTGCAATGGCGATTCCAGTTATGTGAACAGCTGAGAAAAAAGTAAGTTGATACATCGCAACTCCGAACCCACAAATGAGTAAGTCAGAAATCGGCGCTCTGAAAGTTCCACGCGAATTTCGCTGAATGTAGGCGAAGAGAAAAAGAAATAGTGATCCACAGAGAAGTCGAGCTGAACCCACTGCTAACGGGGAAATATCCGGAACACCTAGCTGCTGCGTAGTCCCGGTAGTTCCGAAGCAGAGGGCTGAACCTAGGACTGCCAGAATTCCTGAACGTCGGGCTCGTGTCTGCATTCGGCGAGAATACTCGTAAGATTCAGACATGACATTTATCGCCGTGCAACCAGCAGATGGAAAAAACTTCGGAAACCCGATTCATGAGCACACTGAATCAGAAGTTCGTGAACTCATTTCACGTGCGGCGGCACAAACGTCCGCTTTTGCGAAATTGTCTCCCGCGAAACATTCAACTCTGTTACGAGCAATTGCATCTTCAATCGAAGCCTGCAGAACTGATCTCATCACTTCTGCATGCGCTGAAACCGGTTTACCCGAAGGACGCATTGGTGGAGAAATCACTCGCACAACAGTTCAGTTTCAACTATTTGCAGATCTAGTCGAAACCGGCCAACATTTAAGAGTTGTGATTGATAAAGCAGATTCACAATACTCTCCAGCTCCTCGTCCTGATTTACGACGTTTGAATCAACCACTTGGCGTAGTTGCAATCTTTGCAGCAAGTAACTTCCCCCTAGCTTTCTCTGTCGCTGGTGGCGATGCTGCATCAGCACTTGCAGCTGGAAATCCAGTTGTAGCGAAGGGGCATCCATCGCATCCAAATACGTGTGCAATTGTTGAAGGCGCTGTGAAATCTGCTCTGAAATCAGTGGGTCTTTCAGAAAATATTTACTCGGTAGTGCAAGGGACCAATTCTGAAATCACACATTGGCTTGCAAATGATTCAGATATCAAAGCCATTGGCTTTACTGGATCAGAGAATGTAGGTCGCATCCTGATTGAAATAGCTCATAAGCGCCCTGTTCCAATCCCTGTATTTGCAGAGATGGGAAGCTTGAACCCAGTCTTCGTAACTTCTTCAGCGATTGCCGAACGATCACAAGAACTTGCTAAAGGCCTTATCGATTCAGCGCTGCTTGGATCAGGTCAGTTCTGCACGAAGCCCGGTTTAGTCTTTGTACCAGCCGGAAACGATGCATTTATTTCAGAAATCAAAGAACATCTTGCGACTCTTAAAGTTGGGCCACTCCTATCAGCCTCAATCTCAGCTCGATATTCATCAGCTATCTCTGAACTTTCTTCACTGGGATCTCTCACTGTGCTTTCAGGCATCTCAAACGATTCTGGTTTTGGTGTAACGCCAACAGTGTTCGTCACTGATTGGAAAACAGCAACAATGCATCCTGCGCTTCTTGAAGAGCACTTCGGCCCAACAACAGTAGTCATCTCTACAGATGAATCTCATTTTGTGAATATTGCACACGAGTTAGCTGGACAATTAACTGCAACCATTCAAGGCACTGCTTCGGATAAGGTCTCAGAACTAATGAACGTTCTCTCTGAGCGCGCAGGTCGGGTTATCTGGAACGGTTTTCCAACAGGAGTAGCAGTAACAGAAGCGATGCAACACGGTGGACCTTGGCCTTCATCATCTACGCATACAACATCTGTTGGAATCGATGCGATTTACAGATTCATGCGCCCTGTGTCTTTTCAATCATTTGCAGAAGAAGTTTTGCCTGATGCGCTCAAGGATTCGAATCCTTGGAAAATTGAACAGAAGGTTAATAACGCAAAGTAGTTAGACAGTAAAACCGTTTGGGAATGGGTCGTTCTCATCCAACATCCATGTGGATTCACCCATTACCCAAGCGCGTCCAGTAATCATTGGAACTATCGCATCGAAGTTTCCAACTTTAGTTCTCTCTTTAATTCGTCCCTGAAAATGTGAACCAATCCAGGATTCGTTGTTAAGGACGTCTCCCTCTTTGAACTGACCACGCGCAACCATTTGAGCAAGTCTGGCCGATGTACCTGTTCCACAAGGTGAGCGGTCAAACCAACCCGGATGTATAGCCATTGCATTTTTCCAATGCAAAGGTCCTTCTTCTCCTGGCGCGATGAAATCAATATGGTGACAGATTGCGATGTCAGGATTCTCAGGATGCACTGGGCGATTCTGTTCGTTAATTGCATCAGAAATTTTTAATCCAAGATCTAAAAACTTCTGTCCGTTTTCGCGCTTGAATTCAATACCAACGCGATCAACAGGAACTATCGCATAGAAGTTTCCACCGTATGCCATGTCGTATTTTATTTTTCCAACACCTTCAACAGTTACCTCTTGATCAAGTGCGTATGAAAACGATGGCACATTAGTAAGCGTCACATTCTTTGCGCGAGAATTTTCAACTGCTACATCTACAACTACTAACCCTGCAGGGGTATCAAGTCGAATTGTCGTAACAGGCTCTACGACATCCACTAATTTCTTCTCCACGAGCGCAGTTGCAACACCTATAGTGCCGTGACCGCACATGGGAAGGCATCCAGAAACTTCAATGTAAACGACTCCCCAATCCGCATCGTCACGAGTTGGCTTCTGCAAGATCGCACCACTCATTGCACTATGTCCGCGAGGTTCGAACATCAACCATTGACGCCAAAAATCCATGTGCTCCATGAAGTGAAGTCGCTTGTCGAACATGGTCGCACCAGGAATTTCTCCGATTCCGGATGTCACAACACGTGTAGGCATACCTTCGGTATGTGTCTCTACCGTTGTGACTGTTCTGATGCTCTTCATGAAAAATTAACGATTCTTAAAGTACGCCAAAGCAACATCCATCTCGCGATGAATTTGCTCTTGTTCATGGGCTGGCAATGGCAACCGAGGTAAGCGTGTTGGTCCGCCATAGCGCCCAACATGATCCATGCCAAGTTTGATTGCCTGAATAAATTCTTTCTTAGAATCCCAATGGAAAACATCATGAAGTGCTGCATACATTGGCGCAGCATCTTTGAAGTTTCCAGATAAAGCCAGGTTATAAAGTTCCATCGATTCCTTGGGAAGAGCATTTGGAAAACCAGCAATCCATCCTGCAATTCCAGCGGTTGAGAGCTCTAGGAAAACATCGTCTGCTCCAACGATTACTTCAATTCTTGGCGCTAGTCTCTTTATCTGCCAAATACGGCGGACGTCTCCGGAGAATTCTTTAATTGCAACAACTTCAGGAACTTCTTGCGCAATACGTGAAACCAATTTTGGAGTCAGATCTACCTTTGTATCAAATGGATTGTTATACGCGATAATTGGAATACCGACGCGCGCGACTTCTTTGTAATGCGCAACAACTTCATCATCGGATGCGCGGTACGCATTAGGAGGAAGAAGCATCACTGCACCTGCACCAGCTTTTTGAGCATGCTCTGCCCATTTGCGAGATTCCGCCGCACCGTATGCAGCTACTCCAGGAACAACGTTAAAACCTTTTGGCGCAGCTGCGACAGCGACTTCAACCATCTTTGCGCGTTCATCAGCTGTAAGCACTTGGTACTCACCAAGTGATCCATTTGGGATTACTCCATGTGTTCCATTTTCTGCTAACCAACTGACATGCTCTGCATACTTGTCGTAATCAACAGAGAGATCGGACTTAAAAGGTGTCGCTGTGGCGGTAAGTACGCCGTTCCATGGTTTAGTCATAGGGCTAAGTTATCTCTTATTTCTCGCCAATTCCATCAGCAAGTGAGCCCAATGAGATGGGTGCTGCCAGTGGTCTATTGCTGTATGAAATTCGCTCTGTATCAGCGACCGGTACACCTTTTGCTCCCGCGATGATTTCACTTACATTTCGAGAACATACCCGCCCTTGGCACAATCCCATTCCTGCTCGAGTAAATAATTTTGAAGTTCTCGAATCTTCCGCCTTTAACTCAACGACCGACGAGAGAACTTGCGAGCAAGAAACTTCTTCGCAGCGACAGATGAGAGTCTTTGCGTCAAGCCATTTCTGCCATCCGTTACCCACTGGGTAGCTTCTGATCAACGCTCTAGCGAAGAGTTGTTTTCTCGCTCTATGGAAACGAAGCGTAAAAGGAATACGTTTATTGATCGAAGCCAAACCAGCAATTTCACCCTCGATCAGTGCAAGATCAGATCCTCCGATTCCAGTGGCTTCTCCAGCGATAAAAATATTGCCAACCGTGCTCTGTTGATTCCTATCGACGCTAAATATCACAGTTCCGTCAACGCTCACTATTTCTTTGCACCCAAGAATTCCACCCAATGAAAGATCTGGAACGAATCCCCAACCTGAGGCAACAACATCGCATTGAATCTCATCTGAACTACGTTTGATTGATAATTCGGAATTCACTCGTGACACGAAAGCGGTTGAACCGGAGAATTCAGTGACTACTTTTCCAAATTTCATCGGTATTGAGAGTTTCTTGATCTTCTTTGCATAATAAAGCAGTTCAAAAAACTTCTCTGGATTAAACGCTAAAGCAATGGGAGAACGTAACCATCGCAGAGGTGAATGCGCTTCAAAGACGCCAACAACTTCGGCGCCTGCTTCGGCTAATCCCACTGCAACCGGTAGCAAGAATGGACCTGTTCCCGAGATTGCAATCTTCTTACCAACTACAACACCGTGGCCTTTAAGAAGCGCTTGCGCAGCACCTGGAGTCATCGATCCCGGTTTCTCCCACCCAGGAAAGGGAATCGAACGATCATATGCACCGGTAGTAAGAATCAGTGTTTGGCATTTTAGGGATTTTTCAATTCCTGCTTGTAAATAATTGAGCGTTACTAAATCATTCGTACGAGTTGCACTCCATACCTGCGCTGCATTGATGTAGGTAATTTTTGGATTACTTCTTAACTCATCAAAATAACCATATGCGCGTTGAGATTTGTATCCCTGTACTAAATCTCTAAATCTCCAGTACTGACCACCAGGCTTTGAAGCAGCGTCAATGACGGTGCAAGAAACACCGTGGCGTGCAATTGCTTTCGCTGCAGCTAAACCTGCAGGTCCCGCGCCGACAATTACGATCATTGTTGGCTCACAATCTCAGCGCCTTCGGATATTTCAATGAGACATGATCTTTGATTTGCAACGTTGTTAACTGTCACTACGCAATCAAAACAAATACCTATTCCACAGAATATAGTCCGTGGCTCCCCTTCGAAACGCGTTTTGCGTAATTCCGTAACGCCAGAATTCAAGAGCGCAGCTGCAATTGATTGGCCTTCTTCACCGCTGAAAGGCTTCCCGTTAAAGGAAAATGAAATACGTCTCGTCATATTTCAGCTCCAGCAAAACCAACTCGAGAAAATCTTTGCGGCGAGAATGCTTCGGCACTCATAAAAGATTTTCGCCCCACGATTGCATCAGTAAGAAGTGCTGCTGAACCAGGTGCTAAACCAATACCTGCACCTTCATGTCCAGCGGAATGCCATAAACCGGAAATCTTTGAATCTTCTCCGATTACTGGCAAGTGATCTGGCGCGTAGGGGCGAAAACCTCGATACACCCTCAGTAACTGCACATCCTTAAGCACGGGAAAAAGTGATGTCGCTTGCGCAGCTAACTTTCTTACAATTTCATAATTCATCGAGCCATCGAATCCCACTCGTTCACGACTTGCTCCGATGAGAATGGTTCCACTACGAGTTCCTTCAACAACTGTGCTCGTTTGAAGATCGGCATCACTACTTGCAACGTTAGCCACGTAATCAGAGTCGTAAACCTTATGAAAAATATATTGCGGTGCAGGTTCGGTAACGAGAATGAAACCTTTTCGAGGTGCAATCGGAATCTCGGACCCTGCAAGAGCAGCTATCTCCCCTGCCCATGTTCCGGCAGCATTAACTACAACTGGTGCATGAAATGTTCCGCGAGTAGTTACAACCCCTTTGAGCTGATTCTGTGAAATCTCAAACCCAGTTACTTTTGCTTGAGAAATAAGAACTCCTCCTCGGGCAAGAACTGTTTGAATAATTCTTGCAGCAGCAAGCATCGGTTGACATTGCGCATCTTGTGGATAAAAGACACCTTCTGAAATATCGGGATGTAAATACGGTTCCAGTTTATGCAACTGCGCACTATCAACTTTCTCTGTATTCACGCCGGCTTGTCGTTGGTGATCAGCAAGTGCAAATAGT
>WLCS01000056.1 GCA_009705185.1 Actinomycetota bacterium | reverse complement strand
GGTTATGTGTGCGATCAAGAACTTTTAGCACTTCAGGATTTGAAGATTGCATACCGAAAGAGATGCGATTAAAACCCACAGCAATGAGCTCATTCAACTTCTCTTGTGTAACTGAGTCTGGATTCGCTTCTAAAGTGATCTCGCAATCATCGGTAAGCCCGTTACGCGCTTTGATCGCGGCGATGACTCGACCTAGATCTTTAGGCGGAAGCAGGGATGGGGTTCCTCCCCCAAAGAAAATAGTTGGTACTACATCAGTTGGCGCAGCATCTAATTCTTTAAGAACAGCATCGATGTAATCACCAGAAACGATTTCTAGAGTAGCTCCATCTTGTAGCTCTGATGGTGTGTAGGTATTGAAGTCGCAATATCCGCATCGGCGTACGCAATAAGGAATATGTACGTAGAAAGAGAGCATGGTCTTAGGATTCGAGCTTGCGCGCTGCTTTAATCTTTTCAATATCAGCATCGGTTGCAAGTGCGGCAACGAATGCTTCTTGTGGAACTTCAACGCGTCCCACCATCTTCATGCGCTTCTTACCTTCCTTCTGCTTCTCCAGAAGTTTGCGCTTACGTGAAATATCTCCACCGTAACATTTTGCAAGAACGTCTTTACGGATCGCGCGAATAGATTCGCGAGCAATAATTCGTGAGCCGATTGCAGCCTGAATCGGAACTTCGAACTGCTGACGCGGAATAAGTTCGCGAAGCTTTCCGGTCATCATGACGCCGTATGAATACGCCTTATCTCTGTGAACAATCGCGCTAAAAGCATCGACTGCTTCGCCTTGCAAGAGAATGTCGACCTTCACAAGATTTCCTTCTTCATCACCAAGTTCTTCGTAATCAAGGGATGCATATCCGCGGGTACGAGATTTAAGTTGATCGAAGAAGTCGAAAACAATTTCGGCCAATGGCAACGTGTAGCGGATTTCAACTCGGTCTTCAGAGATGTAGTCCATACCCAGCATCACACCGCGACGCTCTTGGCAGAGTTCCATAATGGTTCCGATGAATTCAGACGGCGCAAGAATCGTTGATTTAACGATTGGCTCTTTCACATTGTTGATCTTTCCATCAGGAAATTCTGATGGGTTGGTCACGATGAATTCTTTTCCATCTTCCATAGTCACGCGATACACCACGTTTGGCGCAGTAGATATCAAGTTCAATTTCGCTTCGCGTTCTAGACGTTCGCGAACGATTTCCATATGGAGCAAACCAAGGAAGCCGCAACGGAATCCAAAACCAAGTGCTGCTGAACTTTCTGGTTCATATACAAGTGCTGCATCATTGAGCTGTAACTTCTCTAGAGCATCGCGAAGAACTGGAAAATCTGCGCCATCAAGTGGAAAGAGACCAGAGAAAACCATTGGCTTAGGATCCTTATATCCGCCGAGTGGATCTTTAGTTGGTCGTGCAAAGTTTGTGATGGTGTCACCCACACGTGATTGGCGAACATCTTTTACGCCAGTAATTAAATAGCCTACTTCGCCAACGCCAAGACCCTTAGATGGAAGTGGCTCTGGAGAAATAACGCCAACTTCGAGAGCTTCATGCTTGACGCCAGTTGAAAACATTTGAATTTGTTCGCGCGGATTGATTCGACCATCAACCACGCGAACATAAGTAACAACACCACGGTATGCGTCATAGACAGAGTCAAAGATCAGCGCGCGCGCAGGAGCATCGGGATCTCCCACTGGTGCAGGAATTTGAGCAATGATTTGATCAAGAAGATCTGCAACACCATCGCCAGTCTTTCCAGATACGCGCAATACATCTTCAACTTTGCATCCAATAAGTCCAGCAAGTTCTGCTGCAAATTTTTCTGGTTGCGCATTAGGTAAGTCAATTTTATTAAGCACAGGAATAATCGTGAGGTTGTTCTCCATCGCCAAATAAAGGTTGGCGAGAGTTTGCGCCTCAATTCCTTGCGCACAGTCAACAAGAAGTACTGCGCCTTCACATGCTGCTAGCGAGCGCGAAACTTCGTAAGTAAAGTCAACGTGACCAGGTGTATCGATCATGTTCAGGACATATTCCTGTCCATCTAATCCACTGAGCCATGGCAAACGAACTGCTTGTGACTTAATTGTGATTCCGCGTTCGCGCTCGATATCCATGCGATCTAAATATTGCGCGCGCATGTTGCGTGCTTCTACAACTTCAGTAATTTGGAGCATGCGATCGGCCAAAGTTGATTTGCCGTGATCGATATGGGCAATGATGCAGAAATTACGAATCTGCGCGGGATTTGTTGAAGCGGGTTGAGGCGCCTTGGCAATGGAGATTGCAGGCACTTAAGCGACCTTTATCTTCGGATAATCTTTAGAAGACGAGGTTGAATTAACGAACGCCGGCTTTTGCAGCAGCCTTAGCCATTGATGACTTCTTATTTGCAGCTGCGTTCTTATGAAGAACACCTTTTGATACTGCAACATCGAGTGCCTTTGAAGCTGCGCGGAGTTCGGCAGTTGTTGCAGCAGCGTCACCCTTAGCAACCGCGTCGCGGAACTTGCGAACAGCAGTCTTGATTGATGATGAGACAGACTTGTTGCGAAGGTATGCCTTCTCGTTTGTCTTAATACGCTTGATCTGCGACTTGATATTTGCCACGTGTATTGCTCCGTTTATGTGTTTCTAGCCAAACCTTGTGATTTGTGCAGATGCGTAGGTTATCAGCGCAGGCCTATGAGCCCAAAATCGAGAATGAGGCGGAATCTAGCGCTGAGCGCGGGCGGCAGCGATGCTCGCCAGCGCCTTTTCGAGGGCAAAGATGGGATCTGAGGAGGCGCCCTTCACATCGGCATCTGCCTTGGCGATTGCCTCTACCGCATTCGCAATTCCACGTGGAGTCCAACTTTGTAATTGTCTACGCGCTTTATCAATCTGCCACGGCGCCATTCCAAGTTCGCCAGCAAGTTCAAATGACTTGCTTCCCTTATTTGTTCCTGAAACTTTAGCCAAACTGCGAAGCGATGAAGCAATTGCGGAAGTAACCATCACTGGATCTGTTCCGGTTTCAAGTGCGCTTCGAAGTGTCACAAGTGCAACAGGAAGATTGCCATCAATTGTTGCATCGGCAACATCAAATCCTGTGGTTTCGATTCTTCCTTGATGAAATTTATCAACCATCGCTTCATCAATAGCACCTGCAGGAGCGTCAAGCGAAATTTGTGAAACTGCAGATTGCAATTCGCGAAGGTCATTTCCAAGTGCGCCAACGAGCGCTTTGATTGCACCAGGAGTTGCTTTGCGCCCAGAATCTAGGAAGAGATCTTTCACGAAAGATTCTTTATCTGCTTCCTTCTTAATTGCTTCGCACGAAATAATCTCGGGCTTAATTTTCTTAATTGCATCAAGTAGCGCCTTACCTTTTACCCCGCCCTTATGAATAAAGATCACCGTCATTGTTGGGTCAGGTTGGCTCAAATAGCGAGAGATTTCATCTTTGGATTCGTCAGGTAAATCTTGAAGATCTTTAATTACTAGCGCGCGACGTTCTGAGAAAAGCGATGGAGCTAAACCATCTGCAATATCACCAACTTGGGCATCTGCAGCCGAAACGGTAGTGATCTCGGCTTTCTCTTCTTTGAGTTGCGCAAGGAGTTTGGCTAAAGCGCGATCAGCAAGTGCGCCTTCTGAACCGAGCAAGAGATAGAAGTCATTCATAATCTCATCCCCTCGCTCTCGCACCTAGCTCCAGAAAAAAAGCCTAAACCACTTCTTACTTCGCTGAACAGATAACCGATGACGATTGGCGCGTATTGCAACTGCGCCATCAATATCGGTACGTAATACCTTAGCGCCTAATCCTGTCAGCGCCGAGATCGTGCTTGGCGCGGGATGTCCATAAGTATTCAGCGCACCAACGCTAATGACCGCCACGGTGGGAGAAAGTTCCCTCATGAGTGTTGGATCTTGAAATCGAGATCCGTGGTGGGCAACTTTGTAGACATCAACGTGGCCGATACGTGAACGTAATTGCTCCTGCACTAAGGGCTCTATATCTCCAGCTGCAAAGAGTGTGAAATCTGCAGATGTAAATGTCGCAGCAATGCTGGAGTTATTGGGTGTGTAATTTCCTGAACCATCGGGCCACTTCACATCGATATCAACATTGCCCACATGTGCATGAGTTCCAGCATTGATATTTCCAAACCAGGTCACTCCGACTTTTCTATTCTTTCGCGCGCCAGCTAATCCGCCCACATGATCGGCATGTATATGTGTCAGCACCAACAACGGAATCTCATTAATTCCCAACTGGTGTAAACATCTATCGATTAATTGCGCATCAGGGCCGACATCAATCACGATCGCTTTGTGGTCGTGCAAATTAATCACCATCGAATCCCCTTGGCCGATATCGCAATTAGCAATACTCCAATCCCCCGCAGGAAACCTCTGTAACCACGTAATGGAAAGAATGACGACAAGGAATGTGATGGCCGCTTTACCTCGCCCGAAATAGATTGCCGCTGCAAGGACTGTCGCAGCAATAAATCCGTACAGCCCTGTCTTTAAAGTAAATACTGGAAATGTGGAACACCACGCGGCAACCCATGCAATCCACGCTGCCAAGGGTTTAATAAACATGACGAGCAAAGTAGAAATTCCAGGAACAAATGGAGAAATAAGTGCAGCGATAAATCCAACAATTGTTATGGGCGCTACAACTGGCGCAGCCAAAACATTAGCAACAATGCTCATGGGGCTGACATATCCAGAGAGAGCAACTATGACCGGTGCGCATAGGACCATTGCGGCAATTGGTGGTGCTAGAAATTTGGGTTTTATCTTCGGCGCAATAAGTAATAGCCCTGCAGTTGCAAGGACAGAGAGTGCAAACCCTGGATCCCGCGACTGAAACGGATCGATTGCAACTACAGCTGCAATAGCAAAACCTAGCGCCGGCAATGGATCTCTGCCTTGTCGACTTCCATGTGCAATCAATAAAACAGCAGCCATCGCCGCCGCACGCAGTACAGATGGTGATGGTCGAACTAACGCGATAAAACACGAGAGCGAAATTGCTGTTGCAATCAGCCGGTAATTAATCTTTCGAAATATGAATTGCATCCCCCATAAAACAAATGCCGAAACAATCGCAAAGTTGGCACCGCTTACAGCTACCAAGTGAGTCAAACCCGATCTGCGCATCTCAGTCTTGAATTCGACACTTTGTTTGGAAGTATCCCCAATAACCATTCCGGGAATCAGCGCTCCTGAATCGCCATCGCCAGTTGCGCCACGTAACCCCAGGCGAATGCGCGCAAGTGCCTTTGCCCACGTGGAAGCATCGGTAAGAATTTTTACTCGGGAATTCACAATCAGAAGTGCTGCTACTCGTCGCTCCTTGCTGTGTACGACTTTTGCTTGCACCAGAATTTTCTGTCCGGGCAACATCCCATCCACACTTCGAGTGGATGCAATCACTCGCACTGGTATTCGAAGCGAATACGTATCATTAATAAGCATCGCTTGGCCCATGAAACTAAATGACACAGGAGCCATCGCCGTTCCAAATACTTTGGGTGCAACACGTGCTGGGTCTGTCGTAATTTGCACAACGACAGAAGCGCTACTTCCAGCAAATTGTGAGAGCGCACTGGAATCCAGAGCGGCAATTCGTATCGACATAATCATCGAACCAAGTAAGACCGCTAACACCAGCACCGCCATGGTCTTGCGCGCACCCTTTAAAAAAGGCAATCGAGACGCTGCAAGAACAAGGAGTGCAACCATGGAAATGATCCACGGTGCACTCCAACTTTGAACTAACGCGCCAATCCATACCGCAGCACCTAGAGCAAGTGCGCGGCTATCGATTAAACGCGCAGTTTGGCTTTGAACTTTTCGAATGTCTTTGGTCCGATACCGGGAACTTTCATCAAATCTTCTATGGCAACAAATGGTCCATTCACTTTCCGAAAGGTGACAATTCGTTGTGCCAAGACAGGTCCAATTCCATCAAGACCTTCATAATCTTTAACTGATGCTCGGTTGATCATGATGGGACCGTTCTTTCGTACAGCCCGCTTTATCGGTGTTCCATTTGATGCTCGCACAGTTGGATATACATATATTTGTTCGCCATCTTTAAGTATTCGCGCCTGATTAATATCCGATGTATCTGCATTTTTCTGCAAGCCACCTGCTGCTTCTATTGCATCGACTACTCGAGAGGTAGGTGGCAATGTATAAACACCTGGATTCACCACCGCGCCCGATACATCTATGACAAGTAGCGGTACCACTGTGGTGATATCAACTGCCAGCGGTGCGGCAATTACTTCTTGCGAAGATCCTCGCGACACAAAGAGTGCCGAAATCAGGATGACGAGAACAGCAACAACTGCCAGGCCTCGTTTTTGAAGTGATGAATAGTGGAGTTCATCCCACCATGCGCTTATTTTCTCTGTATATGAATTATTCATGCACGGATGGTGCAGTAGATCATTTACTTTAAATCTAAGAAATGCTGACTGTGTTGATTAAAGAACGATGTTAACAAGCTTGGGAGCTCGCGCGATTACTTTCTTTGGCGTAGC
>WLCS01000055.1 GCA_009705185.1 Actinomycetota bacterium | reverse complement strand
ATCTAACGCCTTTTGACGGTCAGATGTATTTTTATCTTCAGGCTTTGATTTTTCAGCAGCCACTGTCTTCTCCTTTTATCTCGAACGTTGGCGAGCGCCACCGTTGGTATTCGGCCCAGAAGGTACGGACTTCTCTGCGACGGCCCTTGGCGTTATAGAGACGCTGTGGGCGGAGGCTGAGCACCGCTCTGGATGTGCAGGGATTAATATATCCGAACATCTGTTCGAAAGGTAGCAGGCGGCACTGACAAGTAGGGTGTGTCGCGTGTTAATCCTTCTTCCGCCCTCAGAGAAGAAGCTAGAGACCTCGCGCCCCACCCCCGCTATCGCTGTCTATACGGGCGTGCTCTATCAGGCCCTGGATTGGGCCTCACTCTCCCCCGCGGCTAAGAAACGCGGCGAGCAGGCGCTGGCAATCATCTCTGCCAAGTACGGGCTCGTGCGTCCTAGCCAGCGGATCGAGAGCTACAAAGAGAAAATTGATAACAAGAAAATGAAGCCACAAGTGGCTCAGGTACTAGATGCCATAAAGACTCCGCTAATCGTTGACTGTCGCTCATCAACATATAAGACAGTCTGGAGCGCACCTGCTGAGATCACTGTAGAGATACGTGTGTCTACGGTCGTCGATGGAGTGCGCACGGTCATCACGCATATGTCTAAGAAAACTCGCGGGGAAATCGCACGTTGGCTTTTGCAATCGCGGTCGGTTCCAAAAACTCCAGAAGATTTGTATGCAATCGTCTCTGAGAAATATCCCTGCGCCTTGACGCCGGCCGAAGATGGGAACCCTTGGGTTCTAGAAGTTATTGCGGTGTAAGAGCTGTTCGCTTAATTAAATCTACGGTTAACTGTGGATAGTTCCACATAATTACATGGGCGCAATTTTCAACGACAATCCAGCGAGAATGTTTGGGTGCAACTTCTCGCACTTGTGCCTTGGGGTGTGGCAACGTTAAATCGTAATCGCCGAAAACGATTGATACAGGAATCTTTTCCGAGACGTGCGAATCAAACTTCTGATGGCGTATCGCTTTCCACATTGGCGAATACCCCATAGATCGCGCCATTGCCAATACAGAGTCTTTACAGGATTCAAAAGAAAGCTCGCGCCAGAGATGAGTAATTTTCTTATAGCCCAGTGCTTTCAGTGGCGGCAAGTGATATGCAATGTGTAGAAAGTACTGCGAGATCTTTGCCAGAATGCGCGCTAATAAACTAGGTGGGAATTTCTGCTTGGGACCTTCATGCCATAAGCCAGCTGGGGCGAGGGCTGTCACACTTTTAACTCTCTCTGGATATAACGCTGCCATCTCTAGCGCGATCCAACCACCCAATGAATTACCTGCGACATGGAAATCATGTACGCCATGTTCTTCGATAATCGTACGAGCTATCGAGCGCGCAAGTGATTGCGGGTCAAGATTTTCATCGTGCAAGGGCGCCGATCCGTGGCCAGGAAGATCAACGGGATAAATTGTGAACGAATCTTCGAGTCCTGCATGAAGTGTTTTCCAGATATTTCCTGCAGAACCCAGGCCGTGAACCAACACAAGGGCTGGAAGGTTTTTCTCTCTGCTGATGACCTCTGTCGTAACTGGCACGGCTTATTTAAATTTTTCAGTTTCGTTGGGGCATTGTTTACACACCGCACGCCAAATTTCATCAGCTTCGCGGCCTGCAGCTAACGCTTGGTTGACTGTCAACGATCCTAATTCGCTGATCGCAATATCGGCAGAGAACGACGGCGCCCAGGCATCACCAAAAGAAAGTACGAGGCGTTCACGTAAATCAGAGATGCGCATATAAGAACTTTGACCTAAAGCCTTGACTTAAAACAGTGTGCGATCAACGAGGAGCTCAGCTTGCTCGCGTGATTGCTTTGCAGAGATTGGTTGCATGACTTGTCCTAATAGCCAGCGCATTGCTAAACCTGTGCCTGCCTCAGATTTCGTCGCGCCATATATGCACTTGGCTAAGAGAAGATAGAGAGGATCTTGCGCATGTGACATCATCCCAATCAGAGCAGCAGAATCATGAACGCGCATAGAGGCTAGCGCTGGATCTGTAGAAATTTCTTGAGAAAGAACCTCTAGTGCATCGGCTGGAGTTCCAGCGCGATCAGCAAGTTCGACAAGTCGTTCGACCTCTGCAGCAACAAGTGCATGCAATACGGCGCTCTTGTCACGATAGTGGTTATACAAAGTTGCACGCGATACTTCTGAAGCATCTGCGATTTCAATCATTGAAATGTTTGAAATGCCAAACTTTGCAATGAGATTTTTTGTACCTTCAAGAATCGCACTCTCGGTGCGGCGATGAATTCCGCCTTGAAGTAAATACTTAGGCTGCGTCGACAACGGTGAGTTTTGCACTTTCGCGAGATGCGAGTTCGTGTGTAACTCCGGACATAACAGATGAAAGTGTTAGACCGAGTGCTTCGCAGATTGCATTGAGAAGTTCAGAAGAAGCTTCTTTTTGACCACGTTCTACTTCAGAGAGATAACCAAGTGAGACACGAGCTTCGCGAGCAACATCGCGAAGAGTGCGAGATTGGCTCGTGCGAGCATGACGAAGTGTGTGACCAACTGCTTCACGCAACAAGACCATCGTCTTCTCCTCTACTTCTGAACTATTTATTCTGAGTGCTAAGAATACGCGCAAATGTACCAATTGCGCTGGATATAGCCCCTTGTCGCACGCCATCGCGACCACTATCTAGCGTGAGCAGCAGTGTTTGGTTGACTGGTCCTCGAATAGCGATCCAGACGGTGCCCTCACGAATCCCTTTGTAATCTCCAGGACCTGCAATGCCCGTTGTAGCTATAGCCCACGTACTTCCAAATTTTTCTCGAGCACCTTCGGCCATTTCGATGGCAACTTCTTCGCTCACTACTGTGTACTTTTCAAGAGTGGATTGCTTCACGCCAAGTTCTTTCATTTTTACTTCCGAAGTATAAGAAATCACTCCGCCAAGAAAAACTTCTGAAGAACCGGGAACTTGCGTAAGTGCAAAACCAACTCCTCCACCAGTCAGAGATTCAGCAACGACTACCGTTTGACCTGAACTCTTGAGAGTCTCGATAATTGATCGAGCCTGAGATTGTGTTGGCACGCAGGCAAACTTACTCCTGCGATGAACCTTTACGCCAGAGTTTTATGTAATCGTATGCGGTCGTGATGGTCAAAATGATTGCCACAGAGATGAAGCCAATCCTGAACCATTCGAGCCACCAAGGAAAAGGAAGCATGAAGAACCCGACTCCAAAATTCTGAGTCAATGTCTTTATTTTGCCACCCTTGCTTGCAGGGATAACGCCATCCTTTATTACTGCAAGTCTGAAAATGGTGATTCCAATTTCGCGGGTCAAGATGAGAATCGTTATCCACCAAGGAAATCTATTTTGTATGGAGAGTGAAATCATCGCTGCGCCAATGAGGGCTTTATCTGCAACCGGATCTAAGAAAGTTCCAAGTGCGGTGATGCGATTAGATTGTCGCGCCCACCTTCCATCCAAAATATCTGTCAGACCTAAGACAAAAAATATTGTCCACGCAAGAATTTGATATTTCGAATTGTCTCCGCCATCGAGAAAGAGAACGTAAACACCAAATGGGATCAGTAAAATTCGAGTGAGCGTGAGCGTGTTGGGTGTAATGAATCCTGGTGCTTTCATTGAACTTCTGCCACCAAATCTGCGCCCATCGAATCAATTACTACTGCATCAACATACTGACCTATAGTGAAATCTGTGCCGATAAATGATGTCGTTCCATCAACTTCGGGCCCTTGATGCGCAGCTCGTCCTTCTTGTAATTCTGCATCTTCAATCAGAACTCGCACGTGTTCGCCAATACGTGCTTGTGCGCGCACAGAGACCATCTCATCTGCAAGTGATGAAAGTGATTCAACTCTTTCGCGAATTACTTCTTCGGCAACTTTGTCAGTCAGGTCGAGGGCTTCAGTGCTATCTTCATCCGAATATCCAAATATCCCCACTGCATCAAGCTTTGCAGCAGAAATGAAATCAGCTAATTCGTTGTAGTCAGCTTCTGTCTCTCCTGGAAAACCAACGATGAAGTTAGAGCGAATTCCTGCCTCTGGCGAGAGTGCTCTAATTTGAGTAATCAAATGTAAGAACTTCTCAGAATCTCCAAACCTGCGCATACGGCGTAAAACCGTTGGGCTAGTGTGTTGAAAAGATAAATCAAAGTACGGAGCAACTTTTTCAGTTTCAATCATCGCCTGCAACAACGAAGGGCGCATCTCGGCAGGCTGAAGGTAAGAAAGTCGAACTCGTTCTACACCAGGAATTTCAGCAAATTCATGAAGGATTTTCTCCATGAGTTTGAGATCGCCCAAATCTTTTCCGTAGCTCGTGGTGTTCTCGCTGACAAGAAATAGTTCGCTCACGCCATTTTCTGCGAGCCATGTCGCCTCTTGCAAAATCTCGGTAGGTCTACGTGAAATAAAAGATCCTCTGAAATATGGAATCGCACAAAATGAACATCGACGGTCGCAGCCTGACGCGATTTTAAGCGGAGCCCATGGAGCATTTCCTAAGCGCTTGCGAAAGAGTGATCCCCCGGCGCCCACACTGGATGCGTAGCTTTCATCTCGAGCCGCAGCGCGCTCCACTGGTGCAATAGGAAGGAGCGCTCTCCTATCTCGCGGTGTATGAGGTGTATGAGATTGTCCGCTAATGATTGATTGCAGACGCTCAGAAATATCTTGGTAATCATCGAAACCTAAAATCGCATCGGCTTCAGGAAGTGCTTCTGCTAACTCTTTTCCGTATCTCTCAGCCATGCATCCCACGGCAACAACTGCTTGTGTTTTTCCGTGGCCTTTAAGTGAATTTGCTTCAAGTAGCGCGTCAACAGAATCCTTCTTTGCGGATTCGATAAAACCACACGTGTTGACGACAGCAACTTCTGCGGATTCAACATCTTCGACAAGTGTCCATCCATCTGCAGCTAATCTGCCAGCGAGCTCTTCAGAATCTACTTCGTTGCGAGCACAACCCATCGTGACTATTGCAACGGTACGAGACATGCAGGTGATGTTACAGGGTTATCTGAAAGTTCGTCGTACTTCCTGATTTTGGCCACCCAGTGGTGCGAGTAATTTCCCATTATGTGTCACATCTACACCGGCGGGATTACTCAAATAAATACTGATTGATTTCTCGCCTTTGTAAGTCTTTACATCCCCTTGAAATAGCGAACCTTTAACGACAGATTTGCCATCTACGACAACATTGAAAAATGAATTCCCACGTTCTGCAGATAACACAAGTGTGACTGAACCTGTGGGTGCCGATTGTGTAGCTGAAGGTGTGACTGATGGCGTAGCTGATGGCGTTGAAGAAGCTGATGCTGTTGGTGATGCACTTTCAACTGCAGACACAGTTGCTTCAGGAGTTGGAGACTGCGAACTTTCTGCAACAGCAGTAGGAACTGGTTCAGATTGATTGCTCACAACAATCTGCACGATTCCGATAGTGGCCAAGATAAGAACTGAGGCGAGTGCGGGAATTTTCCACGATAATTTTTTACTCTCTCGAGGAATGGCAGTCACATTGCTTTCAACTAACAGCTCATGTATTGCGCGATGATCCATGGAATGTTCAGCGTTATACATTTCTACAAAATGATTTGGCTCAAGGCCTAAACGCAACGCAATATTCTTTAAATGACCGCGGGCATAAGTATCGCCACCGCAATGTGAGAAATTATTTGATTCCATTTCAGAAATCAGACCCATGCGGACACTTGTCATCGAAGCAAGTTGCTCCAGGGACAGGCCAGCAGACTCGCGACGATCGCGCAGTTCGCTGCCTGTAGTCATGTGAATCCAATTTTCTTGCGTGGGGTTGGGAACTAATTCTAAATGTACCGAAGCAGTAAACGGAACACTTTTGTCCCCTAGAGGGCTTACTCGCCCTAAGAATTCACCTTAGATTTCTTAATTTAATAGTCGCGAAGCGTAGCTAAGACAGAATCGAGTTCATCAGGCTTGACCATGACGGTACGGGCCTTGGAACCTTCAGATGGTCCAACGATTCCACGAGATTCCATGAGGTCCATCAATCTTCCAGCCTTTGCAAAACCAACACGCAATTTTCTCTGCAACATTGATGTTGATCCAAATTGCGTTGTGACTACAAGTTCAACTGCTTGAATAAGAATCTCGAGATCATCACCAATTTCCTTATCCAAATTCTTATTTACTTGCGCCACTTGGGTGACATCCTCACGATAACGTGGCGAAAGTTGCTTCTTAACGTGATTTGTTACCGCTTCAATTTCGCGCTCTGAAACATACGCGCCTTGAATTCTAATTGCTCTGCTTGCACCCATCGGAATAAATAAACCATCGCCTTGGCCAATAAGTTTTTCAGCTCCAGGACTATCTAAGATCACGCGACTATCCGCAAGTGAAGAAGTTGCAAATGAAAGTCGTGACGGAACATTCGCTTTAATCAAACCAGTCACAACATCGACGCTTGGTCGCTGAGTTGCAAGAACTAAGTGAATTCCAGCAGAACGTGCCAACT
>WLCS01000054.1 GCA_009705185.1 Actinomycetota bacterium | reverse complement strand
GGTGCGTCCAGCTTTTGAAAATTCTTCAGCTGCTTCGCGGCGCTTCTTTGCCTCGCGTGAAAGCACAGTGATGATTTCGTCCTCAGTAAGTACTCGCGCCTCTTTGCCAGAAACTTCTTCGTTGGTGATCGCTGTCAAAACCATACGGATAGTGCCCGATACAACTTTGTCGCTGCTGCGAATTGCCTCTGTGAGGTCGCTCTTTAGTGTCTCTTTTAGTCCCACTGCTTTGACGCTCCAATGCTTTAAATAGTTCGGGCGTATCTTCTCATGCCGCAGTATTGTTCATTCACTATGGCTTATGTCCTTCGCGAGGCTGAAATGCCCATCCTGCCTGCTGGCCATGATGACATCCGCGTACTTCATTTTTCTGATCTGCATCTGACTCCATCACGCAAGAAAGAGATTGCAGATATCAAGTCATTCGTCTCACTTAAACCCGACCTTGTTATTAGCACCGGCGATTTCTTAGCCCATAAAGATGCGGTTCCTGTAGCACTCGATGCACTGGATGGGCTTCTAAATCTTCCTGGGTTATTTGTATTTGGTTCCAATGATTACTACGAGCCTGTACCAAAGAACCCACTTAAGTATTTACTTCCTAATCACGGAAAGCGTGTTCATGGTCCCGAACTGCCCTGGCATGATCTTGATACCGGTTTGCAGTCGCGAGGTTGGAAAAATATAAACACATCAAGAACAACAATCACAATTAAGAAAACTGTCATTGAAGCGCGCGGTACCGATGATGCGCATCTTGAATTCGATGATTACGCTCGCGTTGCAGGCGAGCCTGGCAAATGTCATGTTGCAATTGGCGTTACTCATGCACCGTACCTACGAATTATTGAAGGTATGAAAAAAGACAATCTCGATGCAATCTTTGCTGGTCATACTCACGGCGGACAAGTACGACTTCCTTGGCCTGGTGGTTCTAAAGCGCTGACAACCAATTGTGACTTACCAAATTGGCGTGCGCGCGGACTTACAGTATTAAGTGATGAACCATTTCTTCATGTCTCTGCTGGAATGGGTACAGGACCATTTTCCAGAATTAGAGTTGCAAGTCCTCCAGAAGTTTCGCTGGTAACTCTTACTTCAGCTTTTTAATTAAGCGCCTGAATATCGGCGTCAACCATCAGCTCTGCAAGTTCTTTCCAATGAGTCTTTGCTTTCCAATTAAGAGCTTTTTCTGCCTTTGATGGATCGCCAATAAGCGCATCTACTTCTGTTGGACGGATGTATTTCTTATCTGTCTCTACATGGTCTTGCCAATTAAGTCCTGCGCGAGAAAACGCAGCTTCTGCAAAATCTTTCACAGTTGCACCAACACCTGTAGCAACAACATAATCTGATGGATTATCTTGCTGAAGCATGAGCCACATTGATTCGACATATTCTTTCGCATAACCCCAGTCGCGAACAGCGTCTAGGTTTCCAAGGAAAAGCTTCTCTTGTTTTCCAGCTTTGATTGCTGCAACTGCGCGAGTAATTTTACGAGTGACGAATGTTTCGCCACGACGTGGTGATTCGTGATTAAAGAGAATTCCATTTGTTGCGTGCAGACCATAGCCATCACGGTAATTAACTGTGCACCAGTAGGCCATCAGCTTTGCTGCTGCATAAGGAGACTGTGGGCGGAAAACTGAAGTTTCGTTCTGTGGTGGTGGAGTTGAACCAAAAAGCTCAGATGTAGATGCTTGATAGAAACGAATGTCCAGATCGGCAGAACGAATTGCTTCAAGTAAACCAACTGCGCCAACTGCATCTACTTGGCCTGTGTACTGAGGCATTGTGAAAGAAACCTGCACGTGTGACTGTGCGCCCAAGTTATAAACCTCTGTTGGCTTAATCTCGCGAATGAGATTTGTTAATCCAACGCCATCGATGAGGTCTCCGTAGTGAAGAAATAGCTTTGGATTTTTTGCATGTGGGTCTTCATAAATATGATCGATGCGAGAAGTATTAAATGTTGATGAACGACGGATAAGACCGTGTACTTCGTATCCTTTAGCGAGAAGAAATTCTGCAAGGTATGACCCGTCTTGACCGGTAACACCTGTAATCAGTGCAACTTTTCTACTCATCGTCTCGCTACTCCCTTTGCAGTTGCATCTTTGTACCAAGCGATAGTTGATGCGATTCCATCGCGTAAGGAAATCTTCGGAGCCCAACCTAGCGATTTAGCCTTCGAAACATCAAGGACCTTGCGTGGAGTCCCATCAGGTTTTGAAGAATCCCATGCAATTTCGCCCTTGAACTCAGAAAGTTCAGCAACTAATTCAGCTAATTCCTTAATTGTGAGGTCTTCACCAGATCCAATATTTATATGCAATGGTGAATCGTAATTTTCTCCAAGGTGCACCACTGCTGCTGCTAAGTCATCGACATGCAAGAACTCGCGTTTTGGAGAACCGGTTCCCCAGAGAGTTTCTTGTGCGATGTTATTTTCAGCAGCTTCTACAAATCGGCGAATGAATGCCGGCAATACGTGTGAACCTTGCAGTTCGAAATTATCATTTGGGCCATAGAGATTTGTTGGCATCAGCGATATCCACTTGCGACCATATTCTTTACGGAACGATTTAATGAGTTCGATTCCCGCAATCTTTGCAATTGCGTATGCAGAATTTGTCTCTTCTAGTGGGCCAGTAAGTAAATACTCTTCTTTGATTGGTTGTGCGCAATCACGCGGGTAGATACAACTTGAACCAAGAAAAATGAATTTTTCTACATCTGCTGCATGAGCAGCTTCCATGAGGTTACTTTGAATTCGCACATTGTCTGAAAGGAATTCAACGGGGAAAGCATTGTTGGCACCGATTCCTCCAACTTTTGCAGCGGCATCGATAACCAGAGATGGCTTGGTCTTTTTCAGGAATGCGGTCGTAGCATCGCGATCAAGGAGATCAACAACTTTGCGATTGACTGCGATTACTTCGGCGCCAGTTTTTTCATAGGCCCGCACAATTGCAGAACCTGCGAGGCCAGTGCCGCCCGCGACAACGATTGTCATGGTCGCAGTCTAGATGCAAATATTGTATTTATTTATTTGCGAGTGAACTCAGCAGCAACGAGTTCTGCTATTTGTGCGGTATTTAGCGCTGCGCCTTTGCGCAAGTTATCTCCACACACAAAGAGGTCGATAGCTTTCGGATTATCGAGTGACTGACGAACACGACCAACCCAAGTTGGATCAGTCCCTACAACATCAGCAGGTGTTGGAAATTCTTTCTTCTCTGGGTTGTCATAGAGAAGCACTCCCTCTGCTTTCTTGAGAGCAGATTGAGCAGCTTTACGAGTAACTACCTTTGAGAAAGTTGCATGCACTGTAAGTGAGTGAGTTGTAATCACTGGAACACGAACACAAGTTGCAGAAACTTTTAGTTTTGGCATTCCAAGAATCTTGCGAGACTCATTACGTACTTTGAGTTCCTCAGAAGAATAACCAGCTTCTTTGAGTGAGCCCGCCCAAGGAACAACATTCATAGCAAGTGGAGCAGGGAATGGTCCAAAATCTTTAATAACGCTTCGAACATCTTTTGCAACCGAACCTAAATTCTTTCCTGCAACTTTAGAAATCTGATCATGCAATGTGTCGATGCCTGGTTGTCCAGCACCTGAAGCAGCCTGATATGAAGAAACTACGAGTTCTTTCAAACCAAACTTCTTATCCAGCGCGCCCATTGCAACAATCATTGAAAGAGTTGTGCAGTTTGGATTCGAGATAATTCCTTTTGGTCGCTTCTTAATATCTTTAGGGTTTACTTCTGGAACCACTAGTGGAACTTTCTTATCCATTCGAAACGCACCAGAGTTATCGACTACGACAGCTCCACGCTTTGCAGCAATTGGTGCCCACTCAGCAGAGATTTCATCTGGGACGTCAAACATCGCGATGTCGATTCCATCAAAAGCTTCAGGTGAAAGAGCCACAACTGTCAGTTCTTCCCCACGACACATTAATTTCTTGCCGGCGCTGCGAGCAGATGCAATAAGTCGAATCTCGCCGTAGACATTCTTGCGAGTGCTCAAGATGTCGAGCATCACTGTGCCGACTGCACCTGTTGCACCCACAACTGCAAGTGAAGGAAGTTTTTTCTGTGACTTAACTTTTTTCTGAGTCATCGACCTGTTCCTCCGTAAACAACTGCTTCAAGTTGATCTGCATCTAATTGGAATGCTGTGTGAGCAGCCTTTGCTGCACGTTCTAGATCAGCCTCTCTTACGATTACAGAGATGCGAATTTCAGAGGTTGAAATCATTTCAATGTTAACCCCAGCATCCGCCATGGCCGCAAAGAATGTCGCTGTGACTCCAGGATGCGAACGCATACCTGCACCCACGAGTGATAACTTTCCAATTGTGTCGTCATAAATAATTGAAGCGAATCCAACTTCACCTTGAATTCTCTGAAGTACAGAAGTTGCCTTTTGGCCTTCAGCTTTTGGCACAGTAAATGAAATATCTGTAAGGCCAGTGGCTGCAGCAGAAACATTCTGAACAATCATGTCTACGTTAATGTCGTTATCGGCAATTGCTTGGAAGATGCGCGCAGCAATACCTGTGCGATCGGGGACACCAACGATCGTTACTTTTGCCTCTGACTTGTCGTGTGCCACGCCAGAGATGATTGCTTGCTCCATGGTGCCTCCTTCTGGATGGTTTTCAACCACCCATGTTCCTTCGTTTGGTGAAAAAGATGAACGTACATGAATTGGTAAATTAAATCGGCGCGCGTATTCAACGCAGCGCAAGTGAAGAACTTTTGCACCCGCTGCTGCAAGTTCTAACATCTCTTCGTAAGTAACAGTCTTTAATTTACGCGCGGCTGGAACAACGCGTGGGTCTGCAGAAAATACTCCGTCAACATCTGTGTAAATTTCGCAGACATCTGCTTCGAGTGCGGCAGCAAGCGCCACTGCAGTTGTATCTGATCCACCGCGACCAAGAGTTGTAATGTCTTTTGTATCTTGAGAAATTCCTTGGAAGCCGGCAACGATTGCAATTGCACCACCGTCGATTGCTTCACGAATACGTCCTGGTGTTACATCGATGATGCGGGCCTTGCCGTGAACAGAATCTGTGATGACACCCGCCTGTGAACCAGTAAATGAAAGCGCTTCAAATCCAAGATTGTGAATTGCCATTGCAAGAACGGCCATAGAAATTCGCTCGCCTGCTGTAAGCAACATATCGAGCTCGCGTCCCTGAGGAATTGGAGTAACGGCGTTAGCTAATTCGATGAGTTCATCAGTGGTATCGCCCATCGCTGATACGACTACAACGACCTGATGGCCAGCCTTTTTTGTTGCCACGATGCGCGCAGCAACGCGCTTCATGCCCTCGGCATCAGCAACTGAGGACCCGCCAAATTTCTGAACGATCAAACCCATGGCTTAAGTGTGAAGCAGAAGAAAAGATGGCGCTACCCGATTATCGGGAAATCTCATTTAATGAGACAGAGGCTCGACCATATATTGAGATTAAAGGTTGGTGCGACCTTCGAATGCACGCCCGAGCGTGACTTCGTCGGCATATTCAAGATCTCCGCCTACAGGAAGACCCGAAGCAAGACGCGAAACGTTGATACCCATTGGCTTAATCAAGCGAGCTAAATAGGTAGCTGTCGCCTCTCCCTCAAGGTTTGGGTCGGTGGCAAGAATGATTTCAGTGATGGCCGAATCTGAAAGTCGCTGCATGAGTTCGCGAATGCGCAACTGGTCTGGGCCGATTCCATCGATAGGGCTAATTGCTCCACCAAGCACGTGATACTTCCCGCGGAATTCTCTTGTGCGCTCGATTGCGATTACATCTTTACTTTCTTCAACAACGCAAATCTTTGTTCCATCACGACGTGGGTCTCTGCAGATTCGGCATTCGGTTTCTTCTGAAACGTTTCCGCATTGAGTACAGAACTTCACGCGTTCTTTTACCGTGCGGACTGCTTCTACGAGGTTTGCTGCAATTTCAGAATCTGATTGCAAAATATGAAAAGCAATTCGTTGCGCGCTCTTTGGTCCGATTCCAGGCAGACGACCTAAGGCATCAATGAGATCCTGAATTGCACCTTCATACATACCAGTTGTCATTAGTCGTGGGTCGTTTCGCTAATTACCGTTGCACCAAGTTCGGCTGCAAGTAGTGCGGCGCCAGATAGTTGTGTTTTATCCGTTGGCGCTTCAGATGTACGAACTGCGCGAGCTTCAGGAGTTGAAGTTGTATCGATACTTGGATCAACTGTCACTTCAATCTTACGATCTAAACCAACTACTTCGATAAATGCTTGGCGCAGAATCTCGTCAGATTCACTTCGCACAAATGAATCACGAGCTCCTGCATTGACGATTCCGATCGTAATGTTTTTCTCATCTACACCAAGAATCTGCGCACTTGCAGAAAGCAACGACCACGTTAAGCGGCGACGCTTCTTCACATTCTCAATTACTTCAGGCCACAACCGTCTCAGTCCTGCAACATCCATTGTGTCTATTTTTGGTCTAGCCGGTTCAGAAGCTTGCTTCGGAGCCTCGGATGCTTGACTCGCAGAGCTACTCGCTGCGCTCACAACCTCTGCTCCGTCAACATCCTTCGT
>WLCS01000053.1 GCA_009705185.1 Actinomycetota bacterium | reverse complement strand
TGTAGTGATCGAATGCGAAACGAATCTTGAGCAAAAGTCCGCGTTCTAGAACGCCGCTTGGAACTGTTGGGTCCCCAACTGCGCCAAGCAAAATAACGTCAGCTTTTGCAAGCTCTGCAAGAACTGAGTCGGGAAGAACTTCGCCAGTACGGTGCCAATAGCCCGCACCTAAGTCGTAATGAGTTTTGTTAAATGTCACTCCGTATTTAGCGGAGACAACATCTAAAACTTTGAGACCTTCACCGACAACTTCGGTTCCGATTCCATCACCCGGAATAACAGCCAGATTAATTGTGCGTGCCATTAGTTCACCAACGACACTGAACGAACGAGATCTGCACCAGTTTCCTTCTTTACAGTTTCAGCAACAGCATCTGAGACTGGTGAATCCACTGTGAGGGCCATAAGTGCATTTCCGCCAGCGGATTCACGAGCAACTTGCATACCTGCAATATTGATCTTCGCGCTTCCGAGTGCGTTTCCTACGGCTCCAACTACACCTGGCTTATCTGCATAACGCAAGAAGAGAAGATTTTCTGTTGGTGGAAGATCGAGATCAAATCCATCAATTGCAATAATCTTTTCAACTTTGCGGATGCCCATAAGAGTTCCATCAACTTTGATTGATTTTCCATTACTGAGAGCTGCGTGAAGAGAAATCATGCTGCGGTATTCAGGGCTGTCAGGAGTTGTTGTCACAGATGATGTGACTCCACGCTCTGTCGCTAATCCTGGCGCATTTACATATGTCACATCTTCGCAACCTGATGCAACAAGTGCTCCCTTAAGAGCGCTGATTGCAAGCACTGAAGAATCGTGACCTGAGATATCACCTTTAACTGTGATCTCAATTGACACAGGAGTTTCTCCAGCAATTGCAGTTGCAAGCTGCGCCATCTTTTCAACCAATGGAAGTGATGGGCGAATCTCATCGTGAATTGCTCCACCTTTAACGTTGACAGCATCTGGAACAAGTTCGCCAGCAAGTGCTTTGCGAACTGATACAGCTACAGCAATTCCTGCGCGTTCTTGTGCCTCATCAGTTGATGCACCCAAGTGAGGTGTTGCAACAACTTGATCAAGTTGGAACAGAGGTGAATCAGTGCAAGGTTCGGTGACATAAACATCGAGACCAGCACCAGCTACGCGTCCATCAACGATTGCATCGTAAAGAGCGGCCTCATCGAGAACGCCACCGCGCGCAGCATTAATGATGCGAACTTCCTTCTTAACTTTCTTCAGAGCTTCTACCCCAATGAGGTTTGCAGTCTCTTTAGTTTTTGGAAGGTGGATTGTGATGAAATCACTTCGCTTAAGAAGGTCATCAAGTTCTACCAATTCAACACCTAGTTGAGCTGCTTTAGCTGGCTGCAAATATGGATCATAGGCAATAACGTTCATACCGAAAGCTTGCATGCGATGTGCAACAAGCTGACCGATACGACCAAAGCCAACGACGCCTAGTGTTTTTTCGAAAAGTTCAGCGCCCGTGTACTTAGAACGCGCCCACTTTCCATTGCGAAGTGCTGCATGTGCTGGAGAAATAAAACGTGCAGAGGCAAGCAGTAATGAGATCGCAAGTTCTGCTGCTGAAACAATATTTGATGTTGGTGCATTAACAACCATGACACCTGCTGCAGTTGCTGCAGGAATGTCTACGTTATCTAAACCAACACCAGCGCGGGCAATAACTTTCAAGCCCTTCGCTGCTGCAATTGCTTCGGCATCCATCTTTGTCGCTGAGCGAATCAGCACAGCATCTACACCTTTACCAAGTTCAGCTAGAAGTTCTGCGCGGTTTGCACCATCACAATTACGAACTTCAAAATCTGGACCGAGAGCATCAAGTGTTGCTGCACTGAGTTCTTCAGCAATTAAAACTACGGGTTTAGCCACGCGCTGCACGACCTTCTTTGTAATCATCCTGGTTTGTGTTCTTCATCCAGCTAAACATCTTGCGAAGTTCGCGTCCAACACCTTCGATGATATGTACCTCACCCTTTGCGCGAAGTGCCTTGAACTCAGGCGCTCCTGCTTCTTGGTCATCGATGAAGCGCTTTGCAAATGCACCTGATTGCACATCAGCAAGAACTGCCTTCATATTCTCTTTTACGCGTGGATCAATAACGCGTGGACCTGAAACGTAGTCACCGAATTCAGCTGTATCTGAAACCGACCAACGTTGCTTTGCGATTCCACCTTCGTACATAAGATCAACAATGAGCTTAAGTTCGTGCAAGCATTCGAAGTAAGCAACTTCTGGCTGGTAACCAGCTTCAACAAGAGTTTCAAAGCCGTACATCACGAGCTGTGAAGCACCGCCACAGAGAACTGCCTGCTCACCAAATAGGTCAGTTTCAGTTTCTTCTGTAAATGTTGTGAGAATTCCACCTGCGCGAAGTCCACCAATTGCTTTTGCATATGACAATGTAAGTGGCCATGCATTTGATGTTGAATCTTGTTCTACTGCAACGATTACAGGAACTCCGCGACCAGCTGCGTATTCACGACGAACCAAGTGGCCTGGGCCCTTTGGTGCAACCATACAAACATCTACATCAGCCGATGGCTTGATGTATCCGAAGCGAATGTTAAATCCGTGACCAAAGAAAAGTGCATCACCCTTCTTGAGGTTCGGCAAAATTGATTCTGTATAAATATGACGCTGCAAGTGATCTGGCGCCAATAGCATGATGACAGTTGCTTCTTTGACAGCATCAGCAACGCTAGTAACGCGCAGACCTTCTGCCTCTGCCTTAGCTCGTGAAGGTGAACCTTCCTTAAGACCAACGCGAACATCAACACCTGAGTCGCGTAGGTTCAGAGCATGTGCATGGCCTTGTGAGCCGTAACCGATGATCGCGACCTTGCGACCCTGGATGATTGATAGATCTGCATCCTCTTCGTGATACATCGTTGCCACGGTATTTCTCCTTTTGTTGTGTTCTTGCTTAGTTTTGATAGTCGGGTTGGGTGTCGTGCACTTCTGTTGCGGCTCCGGTCAAGATTTCCTTGATCGAAATGACGCTAATTAACTTGTCGAGCTGAGCAATAACTTGCTCGAGTGAGTGTCCTTCGACACCCACGACAATAATCATTTTTGAAATTGCTGGATTTTCAGTTGGTCCAACATTGAGTGAATCAATGTTGAATGCACGGCGCGAGAAAAGACCAGCAACGCGTGCGAGAACACCTGGTGCGTTCTCAACTAAAACTTCGAGTGTGTGCTGACGGCGGGATGTATTTGTCATTAGAGCTCCTGTGAATCCCAGTCAGGCGCAGTTGCGCGAGCGATCATGATTTCATCATTTGAAGTTCCGGCTGCAACCATTGGCCACACCATTGCATCGCGATGAACGCGGAAATCAACAACAACTGGCTGATCATTGATCGACATAGCTTTTTCAATTGTCTTATCGAGATCCTCAGGGCGCTCACATGAAAGGCCTACGCACCCCATTGATTCAGCAAGCATTGGGAAGTTAGGAACGCGCTTTGAATCAAGTGAAGTATTTGAGTAACGACCTTCGTAGAACAAGGTTTGCCACTGGCGAACCATTCCTAGTGATTCGTTATTGATAATTGCTACCTTGATTGGAATGTTGTTGAGTGCACAAGTTACTAACTCCTGGTTAGTCATCTGGAAACATCCATCGCCATCGATGGCCCACACAGTTGCATCTGGTGCGCCAACTTTTGCACCCATGGCAGCAGGAACTCCATAGCCCATCGTGCCTGCTCCACCTGAGTTAAGCCATGTACGCGGATGTTCATAAGAAATAAATTGCGACGCCCACATCTGATGTTGACCAACGCCTGCAGTAAAGATTGTCTCTGTTCCAGAAATCTTTCCGATACGTTCGATAACGTGTTGTGGTGACAAGCTGCCATCAGAAGGTAAGTCATAGCCCAATGGATAAGTTTCTTTAAGAGAATTCATCTGTCGAAGCCAGGTAGATAAATCTGGTTGGTTCTTTGCAAGTGCTGCTTTGAGTGCAGGAATAAGTGCAACGATTGTCTGTTTAACATCGCCAACAACTGCAACATCTGCATGACGATTCTTACCAATTTCAGCAGGATCAATATCTGCATGAAGAATCTTTGCATTCACTGCAAATGTAGAAAGTTTTCCAGTAACGCGGTCATCAAAACGTGCGCCTAGAGTGATGAGCAAATCTGCTTTCTGTAGCGCGGTAACAGCAGCAACAGTTCCGTGCATTCCAGGCATGCCCATATGCAATGGGTGTGAATCTGGGAAAGCACCGCGTGCCATAAGCGTTGTAACAACTGGCGCGCCAAGTAGTTCTACGAGTTGTCTTAACTCTTTATGCGCATCAGCTTTAATTACACCGCCACCAACATAGAAAACTGGCTTCGATGATTGAGCAATCAAAGCTGCTGCATCTGAAATGGCTTGTGCGTGCGGCGCAGTCTGTGGCTTGTACCCAGCTAAGTTAATTGATGATGGCCATTCATACTTTGTCATTTTCTGAAGCGCATCTTTTGCAACGTCTACAAGTACTGGACCAGGACGACCTGTAGTTGCGATATGGAAAGCTTCTGCAATCGCACGTGGAATTTCGGCAGGGTCAGTCACAAGATAGTTGTGCTTGGTAAATGGCATTGTGATTCCGCGAATGTCTGCTTCTTGGAATGCATCAGTTCCGATTGCAGCAGATGGAACTTGACCAGTGATTGCAACAAGTGGAACTGAATCCATTGCTGCATCCATCAATGGAGTGACAAGATTTGTAGCACCTGGACCAGAGGTAGCGATGCACACACCTGCGCGACCAGTTACTTGCGCATAACCAGTTGCAGCATGTCCTGCACCTTGTTCGTGTCGAACCAAGATGTGACGAATTGTGGAATCAAAGATCGGATCATATGCAGGAAGAATTGCGCCACCAGGCAGACCAAACATCACATCAACGCCTGCTGCTTCAAGGCTTTTCACCAATGAAGTAGCTCCAGTCATCTCTGTGCCGTTCGGTGTAGGAACGTGTTTTGCCATCTTCTGCACTCCTTTCTTTTCTAGTAAATCTCTTCTGCGAAACTTTGTTAAATGAAAAAACCCTCAGATATCTGAGGGCGCGCGTGACGTTAAGGCACGCGCTATCGAATCACCACCACTGAAACTACTGAAGAACGTGTTGATTGCATGGCGCTATTCTCCAACGCGGATGCGGTAAGAGTCAAGAGATGAGATAGAGGTCTCATTTTCTGAGACACCCACCGCTTAGTCGCAGACAGCGCCCTTAGATGCAGAGCCCACAAGCTTTGAATACTTATGTAGAACTCCACGGGTGTACTTATGGGGCAGCGGCTTCCAGCCCACTTTGCGGGCTTCAAGTTCTGCGGGATCAACAAGTAAATCCAATGTGCGATGAGGAATATCAATGCGAACTAAATCGCCATCTTTAATAAATGCAATCGGTCCCCCATCAACAGCTTCGGGTGCAACGTGGCCAACACAGAGCCCTGTAGATCCACCTGAGAATCGACCGTCAGTGAGTAAGAGAGTTTTCTTTCCAAGACCTGCGCCCTTAATTGCGCCAGTAATCATCAACATTTCGCGCATTCCTGGTCCACCTTTTGGACCTTCATAGCGAATAACAACTACATCGCCTTCTTTAATAGTTCCGTTTTCAAGAGCTTCCATTGCAGCTTGTTCGCGTTCAAATACTCGAGCAGGTCCCTCAAAAACTTCGATTCCGATTCCGGCTGTCTTACAGACTGCGCCTTCGGTTGCAAGAGATCCACCGAGAATTGTGATTCCAACATCAGTTGAAAGTGGCTTATCAATTGCACGCAGTACATCGCCATCAGCTAAAGGTGGATTAATCTCTGCCAAGTTTTCAGCCATGGTCTTGCCAGTAACTGTGAGGCAATCTCCGTGAAGATATCCAGCATCAAGAAGGATGCGCAGTACAACTGGGATTCCCCCGACTTTATCGACATCAGACATGACATATTTTCCGAATGGCTTGAGGTCTCCAAGTAGTGGGACCTTTGAACCTATACGATGGAAATCTTCAAGTGTCAGATCAACTTCAGCTTCGTGTGCAATTGCAAGCAAGTGCAAGACAGCATTTGTTGAACCACCGAGTGCCATTACGGCGGTGATTGCATTTTCGAAAGCTTTCTTAGTCAAAATATCTCGCGTTGTAATTCCTTGAGCAATCAAGTTCACCACAGCCGCGCCAGCCTTTTCGGCGTATGCATCGCGACGACGATCTACTGCAGGAGGCGCTGCAGATCCTGGAAGTGAAAGTCCAATAGCTTCGCCAACAGTTGCCATTGTGTTTGCGGTGTACATACCTCCACAAGCGCCTTCACCTGGGCAAATTGCTTTCTCAATTTGATCAACACGATCTTGAGTAATTAATCCGCGAGCACATGCACCTACTGCCTCGAATGCATCAATGATGGTGACATCTTTTCCATCAACTTGTCCTGGAAGAGTAGATCCTGCATAAACGAAAACAGATGCGACATCGATACGTGCTGCAGCCATCATCATGCCTGGCAATGATTTATCGCAACCAGCAAATGTGACCATTCCATCAAGGCGCTCTGCCTGCATCACAGTTTCTACAGAGTC
>WLCS01000052.1 GCA_009705185.1 Actinomycetota bacterium | reverse complement strand
CATTCCATCGCCAACCATAATTCTGCAGAACGGGCATGCCACTGCAACTTCAGCAACACCTGTATCAATAGCCTCATCGACGCGGTTGAGATTGATCCGTGTTCCAATCTTCTCTTCCATCCACATGCGTCCACCGCCACCACCGCAACAGAAAGAACGCTCTTGGTTACGTGGCATCTCTTCGATGTCGCAACCGGAAGCTTCAAGAAGTTCGCGAGGAGGTGCGTAAATCTGATTGTGGCGTCCCAAGTAACACGGATCATGGAAAGTAATTTTCTGATCTGCCTTATGTGGCGAAGTCTTCAATTTACCTTCTTTAACCAGAGTATTAAGCAATTGCGTGTGGTGAAGCATCTGTAGCTCGTAACCACTCTGTGCGTAATCCTTACCGATTGTTGTAAAGCAGTGAGGGCACGTAACAACAACTTTCTTGACTCCCCGATTACCAAAAGTTTCTTTAAATGTTTGAATATTTTCTTGCGAAAGGATTTGATAAAGAAATTCATTTCCAGAGCGACGTGCAGGATCGCCTGTGCAAGTCTCGCGCTTTCCAAGAACTGCGAAGTTGACTCCAGCCATGTGAAGTAACTCTGCAACTGCCTTAGTAGTTTTCTTTGCGCGATCTTCGTAGGCACCCGCACATCCGACCCAGAATAAATATTCAACCTCTTCTGGAAGTTCGCCACTGACTACGCGAACAGGGAAGTCACATTCGGCAATCCACCCTTCACGATCTTGCTTATTTGCACCCCAAGGGTTTCCAGCTTTTTCAAGATTTCTAAAAGTTCCTCCGAGTTCGGTTGGAAATTCAGATTCAACTAAAACTTGGAATCGACGCATATTTACAATGTGATCAACATGTTCGATATCGACAGGACACTCGTTAACGCATGCACCACATGATGTACATGACCACAAAACATCGAGAGCGATAGGCGCGTTTTCGCCAACCAATTTTTCGGTGTCGACAACTTTTGCCATCGCATGATCACGCATCGCCATGATGAGTAACTTCGGTGAGAGCGGTTTATCGGTATGCCATGCAGGGCACTGAGATTGGCAACGGCCGCACTCGGTGCATGAAGTCATATCCAGTAAACCTTTCCAGGAGATATCTCCACGGGTTCCTAAACCAAATACATCATCTTCTGCAGGATCTTCGAAGTTAACTGGCTTGCCTTTAGAGAGCATCTCTGGAAGCGCGCCGAGAGCAGGTTTATCAATGTTGCGCTTATAGAAAATATTAAAGAATGCGAGAAAACGGTGCCACGCAATACCCATTGTTAAGTTTGATGCAATAACAATGAACCACGCCATCGAAACAATAATCTTGAGAGCTGCAACAATAACGATTGCATTTTCAATCGTAGCTATAGACATTGAATTAAAAGCCAGTACTGCCGGCCATGAAATTGCGTAGTGCCAGTTCCAACTAGTTTCGCCAGCGAGTGCACCTTCTAAGCCACGAAGTGCGATGACACAGAAAACAACTGCCAAAATTGTTGCCTCTACGTAATATGCCTTGCCCATCCCAGAACCGCTAAATCTGTTGAGCATTCTAAAACGTGTTACTTGTCGAATCCCTATAAGTGTCACGATTCCAACACCGGTAAGTGCGGCAATTAACTCTGCGAAAAATTCATAACCTATGAAGTGTCCAATAATTGGAAGTGCGAAATCGGGATTAAGTACTTGGCCGTACGCAGTAATTAAAGTTCCGAAAAGTGCACCAAAACCAATCATGACAAACCAGTGTGCAATTCCTGTTCCGGTGAAATTAAGCATCTTTGTATGGCCCAGAACTTCTTTAAGCATGTTTTTAAATCGAGCAGATTTATCGTTATTACGTGTTGGATCTGGCTGCTGCTTTTTGTAGATTGCAATTAATTGGCGGACTCGAATAAAGAGCAAGACCAAAGCAATGACAGTAATGAGATATGAGACTAATGCCAGCGCTAACTTCATAAACGCAAGAGTAATCGTTACTGGCGATTTAGGAAGCGCACGTGCTTAGGTGTCAGTTCATCCAATGAATTAACTCCAAGCAGTTTCATATTTCTGACCATTTGAGTGCGCATAATTTCGAGTGCTCTTTCAACGCCGTCCTGGCCACCTGCCATGAGACCGTATAAATAAGCTCTTCCAACATAAGTAAATTGGGCACCTAGTGCCACGGCAGCAAGAACATCTGCGCCATGCATAATTCCTGTATCAATATGTATTTCATAATCCTTCTTAAATTCTTTCTTGATATCACTTAAGAGATGGAGCATTACAGGAGCGCGATCGAGCTGGCGACCACCATGATTTGAGAGCAAAATTGAATCTGCACCAAGCTCTGCAGCCATTTTTGCATCTTCTAAATTCTGGATTCCTTTTACTGTAAGAGTTCCGTCCCATTGTTTGCGAATCCATTTGAGGTCTTCCCATGTCATTGTTGGGTCGAACATGTAATCCAATAATTCTCCGACAGTGCCTTCCCAGTTTTTCATGGAAGCAAATTCGATTGATGGTGTTGTCAGGAAGTTAATCCACCACGCTGGTTTAGGAATTGCATTCACAATTGTGCCTGCAGTTAATCGTGGCGGGACTGTAAGTCCGTTTCTGTAATCTCTAATTCTCTGACCTGCGGCAGGGACATCGACAGTCAACATTAAATTCTTTACACCTGCGCGCTTTGCTCGTTCTACGAGAGCCATGCTTCCTTCGCGGTCTTTCCACATATACAACTGGAACCAGTTGCGACCACCGGGTGCTGCAGCAACTACATCTTCAATAGTTGTTGTGCCCAGTGTTGAGAGAGTAAAAGGAATCCCGAACTTTTCTGCCGCACGTGCTCCTGCGATTTCACCTTCAGTTTGCATCATGCGAGTAAATCCAGTTGGAGCAATACCAACTGGCATTGCAAACGTTTCACCCAAGCTTGTGCGAGTCAGGTCAGCAGTTGATACATCTTTTAAAATACTTGGAATGAATTCAAGATCGCGATAAGCCTGGCGCGCGCGCTCAAGACTTACTTCACTTTCTGCAGAACCATCGGTGTAATCAAAAGGACCTTGAGGAGTTCTTTTCTTTGCGATGTCGCGCAAATCCCAAATTGTGTACGCCTTCTCTAAGCGGCGCTTCTTGCGACGAAGAGTAGGTAGTGAAAATTGCAGCAGCGGTGCGAGCTCAGAAGGTTTTGGAAATTGACGCCTTACATTTTTGCTCATGGAAGGAAGTGTTTCAGAAGATTCTTAGTTAGCGCCACTTGGTTGCAAGAGAAAAACCAACTGCGATAAAGCTGAAGCCAATAATCATGTTCCATGCGCCGATACCTGGGATTGGATAGCGAGTCTGGCTTACATAGAAGACAACGATCCAGAAAAGGCCAACTAGAAAATTGGTGACCATTACAGGGGCTAACCACTTTGGACTTTCGAGTAGTGGTGAAACTTCTTCTACGTGGTGCTGTTCTTCGTGAGCGTGACGCTCCTGAACCTTCTTACGCAACTTTGACTTTGGCATGGGGCCAAGGTTACAGCACAATATCGGCATGGCTCGAATCCTGGTTATCGATAACTATGACTCCTTCGTCTTTAATCTCGTTCAATATCTGGCGCAATTAGGGGCCGAATGCACGGTTGTCCGTAACGATGAAGTTCGCGCAGAAGAAGCATCTAACTATGACGGGGTTCTGATCTCGCCAGGTCCTGGCACACCAGATAAAGCTGGCGTAAGTATTGAAATGATCAATTACTGTGCAGAACATTCGATTCCTCTTTTCGGAGTGTGTTTGGGCCATCAAGCAATTGGTGAAGCATTCGGTGCAACAGTTTCTAGAGCACCAGAGTTATTACATGGAAAAACTTCGCAAGTAATTCATAACGCAAAGGGAGTTCTTGCAGATTTGCCTTCACCGTTTACAGCAACGAGATATCACTCTCTTGCAGTAGAACGTGACACAGTGCCAGATGTTCTCGAAGTAACTGGTGCAACTGAATCTGGAGTTGTTATGTCAATGCGACATAAAACTTTGCCCATTGAGGGAGTGCAGTTCCATCCTGAATCTGTACTTACAGAGCACGGACATCACATGCTTGCCAATTGGTTAGTGCAGTGCGGTGATTTAAATGCTGTTAAGAAATCAGAAGGCTTATCGCCAGTGGTTGGTAGTTCTAAGTAATTTACGGTTGTTTATTGATCGTAATGGTTACTGACTTACCAATTGTCTGAGTAGTACCAGCTTCAGGTGCCTGTCGAATAACAACTCCAGCAGGCTGCTCGGAATCTAAATCATAAAATTCCTTGATCAAGAATCCTGCTTGAATGAGCAAGGTTTTTGCTTGTATTGCTTCAACACCAATCAAATTCGGGACCGTGATTTCACCGCTAGCAATAGTAAGAATGACAGAACTTCCTGCTTCAGTAACCGAGCCAACTCCAGGAGTTACATCGAGAACTGTTCCTTGTGGTTGATCAGATGGTGCGGCAACTGTTTGAGATACGAGTAGGCCAACAGAGGTAAGTGCAGATCGTGCATCAATAAGTGACATACCAATTAAATTATCGGGAACAATGGCTTCACCTGGTCCATCTGAAATAGTAAGAACAACAGATGTGCCTGCTTTAACGCGAGTTGTCGCAAGCGGTAACTGGCTAGCAATTCGGTCTCGTGGGATTACGCCATCGTGAGCACGTTTTACTGTTACAACATAATCTGTAAGAAGTGCACGAGCTTTTTCTTCGCTCAGACCAACAACGCTTGGAATTTGGGGAAGGTTATTATCTGAGTTTCCGCTCATAACGAAACCTGTGAGAGCAAGGGCTATTGCGGCAAGGAATGCCCCGCCATACATCAGTGCAGACTTTCTAGTGAATGCAGGTGCGGATGCAATTTTTGTCAGAACTTTTTCACCTGCGCGTACGCGAGCAATATCGTCGAGCATTGCTTGAGCGCTTTGATATCTATCTTCAGGTTTTTTCGCCAGCGCGACGGCCAATACAGTTTCAATACCTTCTGGTAATTCAGGATTGAAAGTACGAACACGTGGCGCGGTTGCACTCGCATGTTGAAATGCAATTGAGACCGGAGTTTCTCCGCTAAATGGTGGAGTGCCTGTAAGTAATTCAAAGAGAAGGCAGCCAGTGGAGTAAATATCACTTCGTAAATCAGCGAGTTCACCCACTGCTTGTTCTGGTGACAAATACTGAGCCGTGCCAACAACATTCCATGTGCTTGTAAGAGTTGCACCTAGATCATCCATTGCGCGCGCAATACCAAAGTCCATCACTTTTACATCACCGCTATTTGTGATCATGACATTTGCTGGCTTAATATCTCGGTGAATAATTCCGCGTGCGTGAGAGTATTCAAGACCAGCAAGAATTCCTTCAGCAATTTCTAAACTTCTCTGCAAAGGCAATGTAGAGCCATCTGAATGTAACTCACGGATAACTTCGCGCAGTGTCTGACCATTAACAAGTTCCATAACAATGTACGGAGCAGGTTCTTCACCAGAGTCGTAGACGGCGACAATCGCTGGATGATTAAGGCCTGCGGCAGCTTTTGCTTCTTTTCTAAATCTTGCAACAAAAGAAGGATCTTTCGCCAAATCACTTCTGAGAATTTTGACTGCAACTTCTCGCGAAAGTCTCTGATCTTGTGCGATATATACGTCAGCCATTCCGCCAGTGCCAATCATCTGGCCTAGCTGATATCGACTTCCAAGAAGTGAATTCATCATTGCGCTGCACCAATTTTTTGAGAGACATTTTCTGAATTTTCGTCGACTAAGTCGGCAATGATGACTGTGACATTATCTGGTGCACCATTGATATATGTAGCATCAATGAGTGCATCAACTGCCTGCTGACGGTCTTTAGCCTTAATTAAACTCTTGATTTCTTTGTCGCTCAATACAGAACTTAAGCCATCACTACAGAGTAAGTACCTATCGTTTATCTTCCCATCGAGAATGAGTAGCGGCGCACTTGCAATGCCTTCACCCATCAAAACCTGTGTCAACACTGATCTCTGCGGGTGTGTAGCTATATCAGTTTCTGAAATAGCGCCTTGGTTGAGCAATTCTTGAATTACTGTGTGATCAAGTGAGAGCTGCTCGAGAGAACTACCGCGGAGGCGATACGCTCGTGAATCTCCAATGTGCATTAAAGAAATTTTCTCTTCAATTGCAAACAATGCAGTAAGTGTTGTTCCCATGCCAGATAGCTGAGAATTTTCATCGGCCTCAGATTTTATTTCAAGATCTATTGAATGAAGAGCACTACTAAAAAGATCTTCTGCTGACTCAGTATCAATATCAGGATGCGTGATTACTTCTGAAATTTCAGCAAGTTTTGTAATTGCAATCCGTGATGCAACTTCACCTGCAGCATGTCCGCCCATTCCGTCAGCAACTGCAATTACTCGCGGAGAAGTAAATGCGCTGTCTTCATTTCCTTTTCTCACCAAACCCGTCGCCGAGCGCGCCGTTGTTGCGAAGAAGAGCTGACTCATGGGGGTAAGCCTAATCTCTTTGCTAGTCTCGCTCACATGCTTATTTACGCACACCGCGGGGCGAGTGCTGATTTTCCCGAGCACACCATGGCTGCGTATCAAGGCGCAGT
>WLCS01000051.1 GCA_009705185.1 Actinomycetota bacterium | reverse complement strand
TAGCGAGTGAGCTTTCGATACGTTGCGCGATGTGGACGAGCCGCATCTGCACCCAATCGTGCAATTTTGTTCTCTTCGTATGATTCAAAGTTTCCTTCAAACCAGAACCACTTTGATTCACCTTCGTAAGCCAAAATGTGTGTCGCTACACGGTCTAGGAACCAGCGATCGTGGGAAATAACTACAGCGCAACCAGGAAATTCCAGCAACGCATTTTCTAGAGAACCAAGAGTTTCAACATCAAGGTCGTTTGTTGGCTCATCGAGAAGCAACAGGTTTCCACCTTGCTTTAACGTAAGCGCTAAGTTCAAACGGTTACGTTCTCCACCAGAGAGAACTCCTGCAGGTTTTTGTTGATCAGGACCTTTAAATCCAAATGCTGCAACGTATGCACGTGATGGCATTTCAACTTGTCCGACCTTCATAAAATCAAGTCCATCTGAAACAACTTCAAAGAGTGATTTCTTTGGATCGATTCCGCCACGTGACTGGTCGACGTAAGAAATCTTTACAGTCTCACCAATCTTTACATTGCCTGAATCGGCTGCTTCAAGACCCAAAATCGTTTTAAAGAGAGTTGTCTTTCCAGCACCGTTAGGCCCAATAACTCCAACGATTCCGTTACGCGGCAAAGTAAATGAAAGATCATCGATCAGAACGCGATCTCCAAAGCCTTTAACCAAATGCTCAACTTCAACAACAATATTTCCAAGACGTGGCCCAGGTGGAATCTGAATTTCTTCAAAGTCCAACTTACGCATCTTGTCTGCCTCTGCTGCCATCTCTTCATAACGAGCAAGACGAGCCTTTGACTTAGCTTGGCGACCCTTTGCATTTTGGCGTACCCAATCGAGCTCTTCAGTAAGTCGCTTCGCGCGCTTGGCATCTTTCTGCCCTTCAACTTTCAGACGCGCAGATTTAGTTTCAAGGTATGTCGAATAGTTTCCTTCATATGGATATGCGCGACCGCGGTCGAGTTCCAGGATCCACTGCGCAACGTTGTCCAAGAAATATCTATCGTGCGTAATCGCAACAACAGTGCCTGGATACTTACTTAAATGTTGTTCGAGCCAAAGAACAGATTCGGCATCAAGGTGGTTTGTAGGCTCATCGAGAAGCAGCAAATCTGGAGCTTCGAGTAATAACTTACACAGCGCAACGCGGCGCTTTTCTCCACCAGATAAAACCTTTACATCGGCATCAGGTGGCGGACAGCGAAGTGCATCCATCGCTTGCTCGAGCTGTGAATCAATCTCCCACGCATTGCGGTGATCGAGTTGCTCTTGCAGCTCGCCCATCTCGGCCAACAACTTGTCGTAGTCGGCATCTGGATTAGCCATCTCTTCTGAAATTTCATTGAAGCGACGCACCATCTCCATGGTCTCTGCAACGCCTTCTTGCACATTTTCAAGAACGGTCTTCTCTTCATTTAAATGTGGTTCCTGCAAAAGAATTCCGACTGTGTATCCAGGAGATAGATAAGCCTCGCCATTTGATGGCTGCTGTAGTCCGGCCATAATCTGAAGAACAGTTGATTTACCGGCGCCGTTTGGTCCAACAACACCGATTTTTGCACCTGGCAAAAACATCAATGTAACGTCGTCGAGAATTACCTTCTCACCATGCGCTTTACGCGCCTTCTTCATCGTGTAAATGAACTCAGCCATAGGCACAAACCTTACTGGGTACAATTGCGTCATACGACCCTGCAGGCGCCTGTAGCTCAGTCGGATAGAGCAACCGCCTTCTAAGCGGTAGGTCGCAGGTTCGATTCCTGCCAGGCGCACCCAAGAAATAATCACATTGCTTGCCAATCACGCCGAAAAGAATGGCGCGCATTCTTTAACTTTTACGCAATAAAAAACCCGGACCATTGCTGGCCCGGGTTTTTTACTTGGAGAACTTGAAGTTCGTTATCCGATCTTCGCTGTCAACTTAAGGATTGCCTTACCAAGATCTGATGTCTTAGAGATAGGAATCATTCCTTCTGTTGTTACCTTTGTTGAGCAGTTAAACGCCATGTATTCAACCTGGCGCTTCACAGCTGCTGAAACTTCAGCCTTACCGTAGTTTGACTTCACCATTGCATATGTTGCAGCAGTGAATGGGTAAGCAGCTGGTGACTTAGATGCGTAGTTCCACTTAACAAGACCTGTTGTCTCGTTGAAGTCTGAATCTGCGAACTGAGCCTGAGCTCCTGCTACATCTGGTGAAACTGACTTGCCAGCGTTGTTAAGAACAACTGCAGCCTTGAGAGCTGGGTTTGCTGAGATGAAGCCTGTTTCAACATAAGTAATTGAGTACTTTGTACGTGCTGCAAGTGCTGCAACGCCATCTGAACCTGTAGCAGCCTGGAATGAACCAGCCTTTGTTGAGATATCAGTTGGGTTTGAAGTTGCGAAGTTATCTGAAACAGCCTTCTTCCACACTGTTGGTGCGAAACCTGTAAGTGCTGCGATGAAGTTGTTAGTTGTACCTGAACCACCTGAGCGGTAGATAACTGTGATTGGCTTATTTGGAAGTGTGAATGGAACTGTAAGTGTGCGGTATGACTTCACCTTTGGTGAACCATCTGCATCAAGAACTGTCTTTCCACCCTTAACTTCATACACTGGAATTGAGCGAACGCGCTGTGCGTCTGCAACGATTGCTGGATCATTCCACTGTGTAATCTCACCAGCGAAAATCTTTGCAAGTGTTGCAACTGAAAGCTGAAGTTGCTTTGATCCGTTTAGGTTGTATGCAATACCGATTGGCCATACAGCTGCTGGGATATGGAATACGCCAGCTGGTGCTGCTGTGTTTGCTGAATCTGAGAAAGCCATATCTTTTGTGCCAGAGTTAATTGCTGTCTTACCAGTTGATGATCCGCCACCTGAGTGTGAAAGTGTGTCGTTTGTATCTGCTTGGTAGCTAGCCTTGCACTTTTCGAGGAATGATGAAACTGATGTTGCACCTGCTGATGTCAGGTTGTATGCAACTGCTGATGGCGCAATAGCGACCATTGCTGCAGTAGCTAGAACAGCTACCTTTGTCATTGTTGAAACGCGCATTGTCTGCCTTTCGTAGATTTATAACCCGTTGGTTAAGGAGCAATCTGTACGAGTGGGGCAAACGAGAGGCAATCAGATGGTTAACAGTCGGTTAACGAAACGTGAAGGCTTAGAGCGTTTTAACCGAAACGGCCTGTCACGTAATTTTCGGTTCTCTCATCGCGAGGACGAGAGAAGATCTCTGTGGTTGGGCCGACTTCGATCATTTGTCCCGGGCCACCGTCAGATAGGAAGAAGGCTGTGTAATCAGAGACACGAGCAGCCTGCTGCATATTGTGAGTGACTATAACGATCGTCATTGACTTAGAAAGTTGAGAGATTGTTTCTTCGATGCGAAGAGTTGATCCTGGATCAAGTGCCGAACATGGTTCGTCCATAAGTAGCACTTTCGGCTTGACTGCCAATGCACGCGCGATACATAGACGCTGTTGCTGGCCACCAGAAAGGCCACCCGCATGAGCACCTAAGCGGTCTTTCACTTCATTCCAAAGACCTGCGCGTGTGAGGCATTCTTCAAGAAGTTCGTCGTGGTTATCCACTTTAAGCTGTGCCAACTTGATTCCTGAAAGCACGTTTTCGCCAATTGTCATTGATGGGAATGGATTTGGCTTCTGGAAAACCATACCGATTTGCAAACGAATCTTTGTGACATCGATTCCTGGTTCGTAAATGTCTTTTCCATCAAGCAGAACTTGCCCTGCCATTGAAGTTTTAGGGATAAATTCGTGCATACGGTTGAGTGTGCGAATAAATGTTGACTTGCCACAACCTGAAGGACCAATGAGAGCGGTAACTGTTCCTGCAGAAAAATCAAGAGAAACATCAGAGAGCGCGTGATGCTTATCAAACCATGCATGCACACCGCGTGCCTCAAGACCTGTGCCGAGTGGCGCAGTGCCGCCTACCTTGTTTCGCTCGCGATTTGCCGAGACGTCAGATAACGACGAAGGTCTTGCGTTATTAGTTTGATCGCTCATGAGATTTCCATTCCCGTCGTTTTCCTTAACTGGTGTATTCACTTCTTCTTCATTGCCTTTGTACCGAATGCACGTGCTGTAATAAACATAATCAAAACTACTGTCAGAAGAACCATAATCGAGGTCCATGCGCGTTGCACAGATTCTGGAGTTCCTCCGATAAGCCCTCTCCACACAACGGTTGGAATGGTTCCTTGATCACCTTTGAATGGATTGAAATTGTAAGAGTCGAATACGCCGACTGTGAAGAGCAGTGGCGCAGTTTCACCAGCGATGCGGGCAATACCCAAAATAGTTGCCGTAATCAGACCACTTCTGGCAGCTGGCACAACAACAAGTGCAACTGTCTTCCACTGTGTTGCGCCCATCGCAAGTCCCGCTTCACGAAGATCGCGCGGTACGAGATTAAGTACCTCTTGCGCTGTTCTTGTCACAGTTGGAACCATGAGAATTGTGAGCGCTAGTCCGCCAAGGAAAGCTGAAGAACGAAGCGGTGTGTTAAGAATTATCGCCGCATAAATAAATAGACCTGCAACGACAGACGGAACGCCAGACATTGCCTGAACTAAGAATTGAATCAGTGGTGCAGCCTTGCCTTTAATTTCAGTGAGGTAGAGCGCTGTGAGAATTCCCATCGGCACAGAGAAAAAGACAGCGATTGCAATCAGCATAAGTGTTCCGAGAATTGCGTGGAGAATTCCGCCTTTGCCGATTGGATCAAAGAGTGACGCGTTACGCATATTCTCTGTAAGGAAGTTGAAATTCAAACCTTTAATTCCGCGTGAGACTGTTGCCCAAAGAATTGAAAATACAGCGAGAGAAACAATCGTTGCACCGAGCAAAGTTACTTTTGCGGCAAGGGCATCACGTACGCCTTTTGTTCCAGACTTTCCGATGACAAAAAGTGAGTCGATGATGAACCATGAAAGGAAGAAGAGGAAGAAGTACGCCAACTTGCCTTTCATCGGTGTGGTTTCAACAATCAGCGCAGTTACCGCAAGAGATAGGAAAAATGAAAGACCGGTCATCGCACGATCTTTAGGAGAAGCTGCCCATGGTTTGATTGGTTTTACAGTTGTTGTTGACATATTAGCGACCTGACTTCACTGTGCGAGTAACAACTGAGTTGGCCAAGAAATTAACAAACAATGTAAGAATGAAGAGAACTAAGCCTGCTGCCATCAGCGCGCTGACTTCAGAAGGACCTGCTTCTCCCCACTTCTGAATAATCATGGACGCAACGTTTCCGCCCTGAGTAAAGAGAATCTGGAAGTTGGTGCGGAAAACAATGTTGAGCACTGAGAAGACTGCAACTGTTTCACCAAATGCGCGACCAAGCCCAAGCATTGATCCACCGACAACACCACCGGCGCCGAATGGAAGAACAACTGCGCGAATCATTCCCCACTTAGTAGCTCCAAGTGCATACGCTGCCTGCACGCGATCTAGTGGTGTCTGTGCAAATACTTCTCGAGAAACAGATGTGATGATTGGAATAATCATTACTGAAAGAACAATGCCCGCGATAAATGGCGAGCGCGTATAAATTGGATCCGGTAGATCGAAGATATAAATCCATCCGAGCCATTTATGAATCAGCTTCGCCCAATACTCTGCCATTGGCATCAGGACGAAGAATCCCCACAGTCCGTAAAGGATTGATGGAAATGCAGCCATGAGATCCACGACGGTGACAAGAATTCTCTTTACGCGCTCTGGTGCATAGAAAGTTAAGAAGAGAGCAGTAAGTACTGAAAGTGGCACAGCGATAAAGAGTGCAATAAATGAAATGACCACTGTTCCGATAAGCATCGCCTGCAGACCGAAGTGCGCCGTTTCTACTCCGCCATCATCGACAACTACTGACCATTCAAAATTAGTAATAAATCCGATGCCTTGCTGCTTCAGAGTATTGAAACCCTTCATGAGCAAGAAGATTGCAATCAGTGAAAGAATGACAAGTGCTGAAAAACTAAACGCCGTTACGATGGCGCGAAATATCTGATCCGATACACGCGGCTTGGTCGTAATCTTGCGAGGCTGCGGAATAGCCTTTGCTGGTGCGTCGATTGACATGGCCACATCCTTCATCTACTCCGTGTAAAAAAGAAGTCCTGAAAGTGAACAGAAGGTGAACGAACCTTTAATTGTGGCTCGCGCCCCGGCAGCCTCTACCCTGAGCCCATGACAGCCGCCCTGCCCCACCTCATTTGGATCGATTGCGAAATGACCGGCCTCGATTTAACAACCGATGCCCTCGTTGAAATCGCAGTCTTGGTTACTGACTCAGAACTTAATGTCATTGGTGAAGGCGTCGATGTAGTTATTCACGCAACTGAAGGACAACTTGCTGCAATGAATGATTTCGTTCGCGAAATGCACACTGCCTCTGGTCTGATTACAGAAATTCCAAACGGTATTTCTATGGCCGCTGCCGAAGAACAAATTCTCGAGTACTTAACATCTGCCGGAACAGAACCAGGTAAATCTCCACTTGCAGGTAATTCAGTTTCCGTCGATCGCAATTTCATCGCACGTGATATGCATGCGCTCAATGACTACCTGCACTACCGAACCATCGATGTTTCATCCATCAAAGAACTCGCCCGCCGCTGGCATCCAAAGACCTACTTCGCCGCCCCTGCCAAGACTGGCAACCATCGCGCGCTCGGCG
>WLCS01000050.1 GCA_009705185.1 Actinomycetota bacterium | reverse complement strand
TTGTACATATAAGTATGGAAATTCTGGTCCTGGTTCTCCAGCTTGGTTGTATGTAAACAAGCGTGTACAAAAAGAGTTGCAAGTTCCGATTCAAGGATGGTTTGGAAATGAAGATCAATTCGGAATGGGGCCTGATTTCGTAAAGGCCGAGAGCATCCGAGGTTTTCAAATTGCGAGTCCTTCCATTATTGGAATTCGGGGAGTTCAAGTGGCTTTCGAAATGATTGCTGAGGCTGGAATTGATGCAATTGCATCAAAGGCGGCTATTGGTACTCAAATGATGATTGATCTATTTGATGAATGGTTAGCCCCACTTGGATACACCCTTCTTACATCCAGAAATCCAAAAGAACGTGGAGGACATATTTCAATTGGTCACCCAGATGCGGCAAGGATTTGCGTTGCGTTACGAAAGTTTGCAAATGTAATTCCTGACTACAGAACGCCGAATGCAATTCGACTTGCCATTGCTCCACTTCCGACTTCTTATGTTGAAGTGTGGGATGGGTTCCAGCGCATTAGAGATCTCACTGAAACACGTCAGTATGAGAAAGTAGAAGGATCGGATTCACGAGTCACATGAGCGAAAACTTTGATTCAGCACTGACCTACACCTCATATTTGGCAGTTGATGACCTTCTCAGATTGCAGAAGCCGCTCTCTGACGGACCAGAACATGATGAAATGCTTTTTATCATCATCCACCAAACCTATGAGCTTTGGTTTAAACAATTAATTCATGAATTCACTGAAGCCCAACGTGCTTTGGAAGACGGAAAAACTCACTACGCACTTGCAATCCTTGGGCGAATTAGAACAATCATGAAAGTGTGCGTTGCTCAAGTAGATATTCTTGAAACGATGACACCTCTTCAATTCAATGCATTCCGCGGATATCTCTCTTCATCGAGCGGATTCCAGTCTGCACAATTTAGGAAAGTTGAAGCAATTTTGGGCCGCAGAGATAGCCGTATGGCTGGACATCTTCCGCCTGATGTACAAACAGAAATCAAAATGATTACTTCAAAAAATTCGCTATGGGATTCATTTCTGGAATACCTCAATAAGCATGGTCACCAGATGCCACAAGAAGTCACATCCCGAGATAAATCAATCGCATACGAATCAAATTCTGCGGTTCAAGATGTTTTGCTCCATGTTCATCAAAGCGATCCCGAATGTTCAATGATTTCCGAGCGCTTAGTTGATATCGACGAAGGAATTCAGGAGTGGCGCTACCGACATGTAAAAATGGTTGAGCGAACAATCGGCCACAAAATGGGTACAGGTGGTTCAAGCGGTGTTGATTACTTAGCGAGCACTCTCTTCAACCCTGTATTTAAAGATCTTTGGGAGATTAGATCTCGGTTCTAAGCTGGAAGACCTTGAATAACTATCTCTGACAAAGGTAAGCGTTCGCGCTTGGCAGTTTCTCTTTCAAGAAGCGGCCCAGTTAATTTCTCTGGTGCATCTTGAGTTCCTATTGCAATCACAACAACTGGAACCAACTCTGAAGGCAGCGATACTGCGCTCTGAGCAATTGCTTTATCAAAGCCAGTCATTTGATGTGCCACTAGGCCACGATGATGTGTCTCGACAACTAATTGTCCAACAGCTAAACCACAATCAAATTGATAATCGGCATGGATTGAACCATCACCTTTTGTAGTCTTTGAAGTAACTAAAACTAGTGCTGATGCGCTCTTTGCCCATGTTTGATTGAACGGACTAAGAGAAGAAAGTACTTGCTCGAAAACTTGATCTCCTCGTTTCCCCACAATAAATCGCCACGGTTGGCCATTAAATGCTGACGGGGCCCATCGAGCCGCTTCTAAAATTCCGAGTAAATCATCATTACTTAGAGTGGAATTTTCATTAAATGAGCGAGGGCTACGACGTGCGGCGATAATTTCATTTACTGGAACTGAGGTCTCTGCTTTCATAACCTGAACTCTAGGGCTCATATACAGTTCTCGCATGTCGATATCAGAGTGGATACATCACACCGCTGACACTCTTGTTTCACACAACCTGCAAATTCCTCTCTTTGTTCTATTAATTCTCTTTGCATTTGCTGAAGCGGCGGCATTTGTAGGATTTATTCTTCCTGGTGAAACTTCATTATTGATTGGTGGAGTTCTCGCTCATGCGGGTGCATGGAATGTCTGGGTTTTTCTTGTTGCAGCAATAATCGGTGCCATTGCTGGTGATTCAGTTGGATACGAAGTTGGAAAACATTTTGGACCCAAGATTAAAGAGAATACATTCGGGCGACTTGTAGGAGAAAAGCGATGGAAATTTGCACAAGCAATTTTTGATCGTTATCACGGTGGCGCAATATTCTTTGGCCGAGCACAAGCCCTTTTACGCGCACTCGTGCCCGCACTAGCTGGAATGAACAAGGTTCCTTATCGGACTTTCTTAAAGTGGAACGCTGCCGGCGGAATTGTTTTCTCAACAACTGTTGTGCTCTTGGGCTATGAGTTCGCAAACTCAATATCAACCTTGGAAAAGTATCTTAGATACTGGGCAATCTTCTTCTTAAGCCTTGTAGTCGTTGTAGTGCTAGTACTTAAGAGGAAGCTTGAGCATCTCCTAGAAGATTAGGGTTTAATTGTCCTATGCGTAACAGTGTCCACCCAACTAAGTCTCTATTGGTTGAAACTACTGTCAAGATTTTGGACACAAAGAAGCCACATGAAGTTGCGGTTGATGAAATTCTTGAAACCTCTGGCATCTCCAAAGGAAGCCTCTATCACCATTTCACAGACCTCTCTGAGTTATTGGAAGTGGCTCAAGTTGCGCGTTATGCCGATTGGGTAGATCGCAGCATCGCACTCATTGTGGATATCGTAAGTAAATCGAAATCTAGAGAAGACATTTATCACGGAGTTCAGAGAATGACTCTCTTGACTCAGTCTCGTGACTTTAAAAGTTTTCGTTTTGAACGTGCAAGAATTCTTGGTAACTCTGAAGGTAATGAGAGATTCCAAAAATCTCTCGCAGTCGAACAAGAACGACTTACTACAGGTTTAACTGACATCATCCGCGAGGTAATTGAAAAAGGTTTCTTTAATAAAGATTTGGATCCTGCTGTAGTAGCAGTATTTATTCAGTCTTATACACTTGGAAAAATTGTTGATGACGTAGTTAGCAATCCTGTTGATTCAAAAAGCTGGGATAAATTTGTTGATCACGTGGTACTTACTTCAATTATTTCTCAATAGCCACGCGGGATTTGCGCATTAGTTGCAAACTTTTTTGAGTTAAGCGATAATTCAGGGGCGTTCATTCGCAAGACTCAAAGGAGAGTACTTCTCAAACGGTTTCTAAATCAGAAACTTTTGCCGTACAGCTTTACAATGACTACACAAGCAGCGATCCAATCGCACCACGCAAATACACACCGATATGTTCCAACAACGTCAACACCAGTTTCACCAGAGAAAGTAGCTTCTGTACTTGCGGGTGAATGGGAATTATTTACTAAGGCAACTAAGGGTTCTGAAGCCGAAAGCAAGCGAGCATTTAATTCGCTTCCATTAGGCGTCACCTCAAGTTTCCAACATTGGGACCCATATCCAATCTCTATTGAGTCAGCCAAAGGCGCCTACATGACAGATGTAGATGGTCGCCAACTTCTCGACCTTTCCATGGGCTTCGGAGCAATGCTTGCCGGCCACCTCAACCCAATCGTGGTGGAAGAAATTCAAAATTCCCTTAGTCAGGGCATGCTCTTTGTAACTCCTTCACCAACATCTACCGACGCTGCAGAACGTATTTGCAAGCGCTTTGGGATCGACCAGGTGAGATTTACCAACTCTGGAACCGAATCAACCATGTATGCCGTGCGCGTAGCACGATCTGCAACAGAGAAGATGGGGATCTTGAAAATTGAGGGCGGCTACCACGGTAGTTACGACCCGTTTGTTGTTTCTAGCAAACCAGCTCTAAACGTTGCTGGAGATCCCGAAGAACCAACTCCTGTTATCGATTCCAATCTTGTTCCGGGAGATATTTACGTCGTTCCCTTTAACAACATTGAAGCGCTCGAGAAGATGTTTGCCAGCAATGCGACAAAGATTGCCTGCTTCATCGTCGAACCAGTTCTAGAGAACTTAGCAATTGTTCTTCCTGATGCTGGTTACTTAGAACGCGTTCGCGAACTCTGCACCGAATACAGCGTTGTTCTTATCTTTGATGAAGTGAAAACTGGACTCACAGCTGGCGCACACGGTGCATCTGCTCGTCTTGGAGTAAAACCAGATCTCATCACTTTAGCCAAATCAATTGGTGGTGGACTTCCACTTGCCGCATTTGGTGGCAAGAAAAAGTACATGGATTTCGTCACCAATGGAAAAATGGCGCACTTTGGAACATTCAACGGCAATCCACTTGCTATGGCTGGTGTGCGCGCAATTGATCGTATTTGTTCTGATCAGGCACTTGCAGATGCTGAAACGCTTAACCTGCAGGCACTTACACGCATTGGTGAAGTTATCGATGAGTACCAATTACCTGCACACACAGTTGGTTTTGGTGTGAAAGGTTGCGTAACATGGTCAACAACACCAGTACGCAATTACCGTGATTACAAAGCAACTGACTTTGGTATTGCTGAAGCACATTGGTTATTCGCTCTGAACCGCGGAATCATCACCCCGCCAGGACTGGATGAGCAATGGCTAATTTCTTTGGCGCATGGCAAAACAGAAATTGATATCTTGGTAGAAGATTTCCGCGAGTTCGCTAAAGCTATTAGAGCTTAATTTCCAAATAAGTAAGGCCCTGCGCTACATGAATAGCACAGGGCCTTACTTTATTTAGTTGTATGTCCCGGAGTTAAGAACCGAATACAGTTTTCCAATCGGAGATCTTAAGAAGGTAGTACGCACCGCCTTCTAGAGTCTTCTGATTGAACTTCAGGATTCCAGAAGTTGACTTCGTAATCAGATCAGGACGCGCGGTGTACCCACCTGTTGTATGTACCTGAGCATTGAAGTAGAAGTAGTTACTTGAATCGCCAGCCTTAGCAACCAATGAAGTTGCATCGATAATTCCTGAAGATTCTTCGTCGACTGTAATGAATTTAGAACCAGTCTTAGCAAAGTAATCTGGATTGAATTCTGCAACAGTTGCCAGCTTTCCATCCTTTGGACGGAACGCAACAATTCTTGCTACGTGATCGTTGTAGCCTGGATCTTCCTGTAGCAACACAATTCCGTCTGCAGTGATTGTCATGTTATCTGGCTTGCTTAGGTAAGGAGCTTCAGTACCATCTAGAAGAAGTTCTAGTTTTGCTCCTAGTTCAGGCTTTTGGCCATCGACAAATGTCAGTCTCCAGAATCCACCACCATCGCGCTTTATGCCAGGCTCTGAAGGATTATCTTTTGTCGCACCTGCATCTTTATTTGACTCAGTTGTTACAAAATAGAAAACGTTTGGATTTGTTGGATCCCATTCACCATCTTCAACACGTGAGAATTCAGTTCCCTTTGCTGCATGATCTGCGGCTTGTGTTTTGATGTCGCCTTCCCATGTTGTCTTTGCAAATGTCACATCAGCAGGCTTGTTCTTTCCATATGTCGCACGGAATGCGTTGTCATTTGCAATATTTGCAATATTTAACACATGGAGTTCACCATTTGTGAGACCCGCTTTATCCGCGAATGTTCCAGAAGTAGTCTTAGTGCCAACATACATAAAGAGCTGTGAATCTGTAGCAGACCCATCTTCATTGCCCATAACAACTGTGTTTTTACCTGGCTTTAGGTTAGGCATCAAGTTTTCCCAAGATGCAAGACCCATGCGGGGCAAGTTAATTGCGTTTCCATCCATGTCGAATGCAAATCCGCGGGCGTAGCCACTGTCGCCATCTTCTTCTCCGGCTAGATAAACAGCGCCTTCATATCCGTATTTTGTTGAGCCTTCTTTAAATGCAAGCTTTCCAGCTTGCACGAGAGTTGCTGAACAGAAACGACTGATGAAATTATCCATTCCGAGTGTGGTTCCTGCTGGAGCAGCACCCGTCGGTGATTCTTGGTATGACTTTGTGTTGTAGTTGTAGAAGCTCCATGACTTGATGAAGTTTGATGCTGATAGGACACGATTTCCCGCAGCATTGAGAGTGAACTTTGTAATTGAAGTTCCGAGTACCGGCTTTCCTTTATCTGCAGCTTTCGCAAAAGTTGATATTGGTGCATATGAAGGAACTTCATGGCTTGAGAGCAAGGTAATCGTGCCATCTTCATTTCGATATGCGCCCATTCCATCTGGAATTCCACGGACTGTTAAACCGCCAAAGGTGTCTCCAGCAAATGCTAAAGGTTTGATCTCCGCTGCTGGTGTTGCAGCGAGAATATATTCCGGCTTATTGAGAATTGAACTTGCAGCGGCGGATCCGCCAATAAGTGAAAGTGCTGCGATTCCTGCAGCGACCTTATATCTAGTCTTCATATAGATAACTCCCTAAGTAGTGTGCAGCTTGTTTGGACTTGCTGGGCACAGACTTAAGTAGTCACATGAATGAGAGATTGATTGAAAGCAAAATTCACACCAAGAGTTGGTCTGCTTCAGGGAAAGTAAAGGTGTATTAAAAGTGAACGAACTCTAAAGTTGCCACGCACGAACTCCGCCTGAAACACCGGCAGAGTTTGGAACGATAACAACGTCATCTCCCATAAGGGTTAAGTCGCGTTGCTGAATACTGTGTGAATT
>WLCS01000005.1 GCA_009705185.1 Actinomycetota bacterium | reverse complement strand
TTCATTGGGCACCACCGCAGTATCACCATTAACACTGAAATTCCAAAGTGTCGCGCTCATGCGAAAGTGGAATAAGAGCTAGAACATGTGGCTAGTTCGTGCATCCATTTAGCATCAAAGAGGTCGAAAATCAGAGACAGATATCCCCTTGCTGAGAGTTATTCAAATGAGGGATAACGCTCTAATATTGCCCTCTAGCGTTCGAGGAGAATTCATGAGCACTGTGGTCAACCACTGGATCAACGGCGCCGAATTCATTAGTGCATCGGGTAGAACTTTCCCCGTGTACGACCCAGCTCTTGGGGTTGAAACAAAGCGAGTAGCGCTTGCTAATCAAGTTGAAATTGCAGCGGCAATCAAGTCTGCCAAGGATGCATTTCCCGGGTGGCGAGATACATCGCTTGCAAAGCGCCAACAAGTAATTTTCAAGTTTCGCGAACTGCTCAATGAACGTAAAGGTGAGCTTGCTGAAATCATTACAAGCGAACACGGAAAAGTTCTTTCCGATGCACTTGGCGAAATTACTCGTGGTCAAGAAGTTGTTGAGTTCGCGGTAGGAATCCCACATCTTCTCAAAGGTTATTACTCAGAGAATGTTTCCACTGGCGTTGATGTGTATTCAACTCGCCAACCACTTGGTGTAGTCGGAATCATTAGTCCATTCAATTTCCCTGCAATGGTGCCAATGTGGTTCTTCCCCATTGCGATTGCAGCAGGCAACACAGTTGTTATGAAGCCTTCTGAGAAAGATCCATCGGCATCAATATGGATTGCGAAGTTGTGGAAAGATGCAGGTCTTCCTGATGGCGTATTCAATGTTCTAAATGGCGATAAAGAATCAGTAGACGGACTCATTGAAAGTCCAGATGTCGAATCCATTTCATTTGTTGGCTCTACTCCTATTGCACAATACATCTACGAGAATTCTTCAAAACATGGCAAGCGAGTTCAAGCACTCGGCGGAGCAAAGAATCACATGCTCGTATTGCCTGATGCAGACTTAGAACTCGTTGCAGACTCAGCCATTAACGCAGGATTCGGAAGCGCGGGCGAACGATGCATGGCAATTTCGGTTGTCGTTGCAGTCGAGCCAGTTGCAGATCAATTAATTCCAAAGATTGTCGCGCGCATGAGCACGCTTGTTACCGGAGACGGTCGTCGCGGTTGCGACATGGGGCCACTTGTTACCCGTGAGCACCGTGACAAAGTTGCGTCCTACGTAGAAATTGCAGAAAAAGATGGTGCAGTTGTTGTCGTTGATGGTCGTAACCCACAAGTAAATGGTGAAGCTGGTGGATTCTGGCTCGGACCAACACTGATCGACAAAGTACCGACAACATCAAAGGTGTACACCGAAGAAATATTTGGACCTGTGTTATCAATTGTTCGCGTGAAGAGTTACGACGAAGGTGTTGCACTCATCAATAGCGGTGCATTCGGTAACGGAACAGCAATCTTTACTAATGACGGTGGCGCTGCACGTAGATTCCAGAATGAAGTCGAAGTCGGCATGATCGGTATCAATGTTCCGATTCCAGTACCCGTCGCGTATTACTCATTCGGTGGGTGGAAAAATTCATTATTCGGCGATACAAAAGCGCACGGCATGGAAGGTGTTCACTTCTTTACGCGCGGTAAGGCAATCACTTCTCGCTGGCTCGATCCAAGCCATGGCGGAATCAATCTAGGTTTCCCTCAGAATTAATTTATGCGCCATGACAAGTAAATGGTTTTTCCGCAAAGGCGAGCTCTCGCAAGGGCCATGGAATATTCACCTTGATGCCAATAATCCGCCCTCTAAACCTTGGGCATATACAGGACTTCGCGTCGGAGAAGTTTCAGCAACATCACATCTAGAACTTCCCGCGGATAATAATGAAAGAGTCATATTCATTCTGCAAGGCGCTGAAATCACTGTCGCGTACACATTGGCGGATGGCGAGAAAAAAGTAGAAACGCTCAACGGTCGCGAGTCTGTTTTTCATGGCCCTGCCGATGTTCTCTATCTTCCACTTAATACAGAAGCGCGCATCACTGGCCAAGCGCGCATTGCAGTTGGTGAATGCCCCGCAAAGATTGCAAAACCTGCGTCGTTAATGCGTAAAGAAGATGTACCAGTTGTGCTTCGCGGAGCCGGCCGCGAGACTCGTCAAGTTCATAATTTTGGAATGCCTGACACTCTCGATGCTGATCGCATGATTGTCTGCGAAGTCATTGTTCCTGCTGGAAACTGGTCGGGAGCGCCGTCACATAAACATGATCAGTACATCGCAGGAAAAGAATCAAACCTTGAGGAAATTTATTACTTCGAATCAGCGGTCACTCGTGGCGCATCAGTTGCGACAGAGACAAATCCTTTCGGCTATTTCCGTGGATATTCTGCCGATGAACGTGAGTACGACGTCGCCGAAGAAATTCACTCCGGAGATGTTGCACTCGTTCCATACGGATGGCATGGTCCAGCAGCTGCCGGTCCCGGATATGACCTGTATTTCTTTAATGTGATGGCAGGACCAGACCCAGATCGCGCGTGGAATGCAACAGATGATCCACACCATGCATGGGTTCGACAGGCTTGGCAAAGCCAGCAAACAGACCCAAGATTGCCCTACGGAAACTAGAGAGAGATATCAATGGCAACCCGCACAATGACTGTTGGTCAAGCGATCGTTGAATTCTTAGCGCATCAATACACCGTAGACGGAAATTATCGTGAACGAACAATCCCTGGCGTCTTCGGAATTTTTGGCCACGGAAATGTTGCCGGTATTGGTCAAGCACTTAAACAATATTCCGTAGATAACCCTTCACTTATGCCTTATTACCAAGCGCGCAACGAACAAGCGATGGTTCACGAATCAACTGCCTTTGCTCGAATCAAGCGACGTCGCGCAACATTTGCTTGCGCAGCATCTGTTGGTCCCGGTGCAACAAATATGCTCACAGGTGCAGCAGTTGCGACAACAAACCGATTGCCTGTACTTCTGCTTCCTTCGGACACATTTGCTAATCGCGCATCTGATCCAGTTTTGCAACAACTTGAGGCACCACACGATGCATCGCTTTCAGTCAACGATGCATTCAAACCACTCTCACGATACTTCGATCGCGTACAGCGCCCTGAGCAACTCTTTTCGGCACTTCTTGGTGCAATGCGGGTACTTACAGATCCAGTTGAAACCGGAGCTGTAACTATTGCGCTTCCAGAAGATGTGCAGACAGAGCTCATTGAAGTGCCAGAAGAATTCTTAGCTGATCGCGAATGGCATATTCGTCGTCCACGACCGGAAGCAGGAATCATTGCTGAAGTTGCTCGCGCAATTCGTGCATCCAAGCAACCAATGATTATTGCCGGTGGCGGAATCATTTATTCAGATGCACACGACGAGCTCAGCACGTTTGCCACACACACTGGAATTCCGGTAGCAACATCTCAAGCTGGTGTTGGTTCACTTAATTGGGATCACCCACAATGCCAAGGCGCCGTCGGTGCAACAGGTACAACCGGTGCAAATCGTTTAGCAAAGGATGCCGATCTCATTATTGGAATCGGAACCAGATACAGCGATTTCACCACTTCAAGTCGTTCAGCTTTTCAAAACCCAGATGTTAAATTTATTAATATCAACGTCGCCTCATTTGATGCTTTCAAACATGGAAGTGCGCTACCTGTAGTTGCCGATGCCCGTGAAGCCATTACGGAACTGACTGCAGAGCTCAAGGGCTACTCAGTCTCTGCAGAGTATGCGGCGAAATCCAAGAAAGAAAAGGCTGAGTGGGATGCCACAGTGGATGCCGCTTTCGTCGATCAAAAGCGAGTCCGTCCAAGTCAGACAGAAATTATCCATGCAGTGCAATCAGCATCCGATGCACAGGACACAGTTATATGTGCAGCGGGTTCTTTACCTGGTGATTTACATAAGTTGTGGAGAGTTCGATCGCCACTTGGATATCACATCGAATATGCATTTAGTTGCATGGGATACGAAATCGCTGCAGGTGTGGGCGCTGCTCGTGCAGGTGCAACTCCAATTGTCATGGTCGGAGATGGTTCATATTTAATGATGCACACTGAAATTGTCTCTGCAGTAGCCGAAAGAATTAAATTCATCATCGTGTTAATTCAAAATCACGGTTACGCATCAATTGGCAATCTCTCCGAGAGCATCGGCTCCCAGCGATTCGGAACAAAATACAGATTCCACAATTCCAAGGAAAACAATTTTGAATCTGGTGACGTGCTCCCAGTAGACCTAGCAACAAATGCCGAGAGTCTTGGCATCAATGTAATCAGAATTGAAGAGAGCCCCAACGCAATTTCAGATTTACACGAAGCTGTAAAAGCTGCCAAGAAGTTAGACATTGCGACTCTCATTCACATCAACAGCGATCCACTTTTGAATTCACCAAGTGGCGAAGGCTGGTGGGATGTTCCAATTGCACCCGTTTCAACTCTTGAAAGCACACAGAAGGCCTACAAAAATTACACAGAGGCGCTCAAACTTCAACGTCCATTGCTCGGTAATGGGATGAAAGATAAAAACTAGGGGAAAACAATGACTCAACAAATCCGCGTCGGTACTGCTCCTGATTCATGGGGAGTCTGGTTTCCCAATGAACCTCATCAAGTTCCATGGAATCGTTTTCTCGATGAAGCAGTCGAAGCTGGCTATCACTGGATTGAACTTGGACCTTACGGATATCTACCTACTGATCCAAAACAACTTGAGGATGAACTTGGTAAACGCAATCTCAAGATGACTGCCGGAACTGTATTTACAGGTTTTCATAAAGAAGATGAGAGCCAATGGCAACGTGCATGGGACCAAGCACTTGCTGTTGCAACCCTAGTTTCACAACTAGGCGTTGAACACCTTGTTGTTATTCCAGATTTGTGGCGCGATGACAAGACAGGCCAAGCACGCGAATCTCGCACCCTGACAAACGAACAATGGAAGCGACTTGCGGCAGGCCATGACAAATTAGGTAAGGCTCTGCTTGAAGAATTCGGTATTCATCAGCAGTTCCATTCACATGCTGATAGCCACATTGGTACATATCAAGAAGTAGAACGACTATTGCAAGAGACAGATAAGAAATATACAAATCTCTGTCTTGATACTGGCCACTTCGCTTACTACTTAGGTGACAACATCAAGATGATGAATGCGTATCCAGAGCGCATTGGATATCTGCACCTCAAGCAAGTTCACCCAGACATTTTGGCTGACACTCTCAAGAATGATCTTCCATTTGTTGATGCAGTATCTAAAGGTGTTATGACAGAGCCTGGTTTTGAAGGTGTTCCAAAGTTCGCACCAATTATCGAGCGCGCACTTGAGATTAACCCAGAAATTTTCGCAATCATTGAACAAGATATGTATGGCTGTCCCGTCGACATGCCATTTGCAATTGCGCAACGCACACGTGAACATATCTTGGCCGCGACTCGCGCTGCCCGAGTCAAGTAAGGATAGTAATGACAACTTCACCATTTCTTTATATGAAGCAGAACTCGCAAACAGTTCTGTGGAATGACTCAGCCGATCCGAAAGAACTTAAAGATGCACTTACTTGGGGCATCGTCGGTGCTACATGTAACCCAGTGATTGCTCTGAGCGCTCTGAAAGCAGATAAGGATTACTGGAATTCACGCATTAAGGATTACGCAGCAAAGAATCCAACAGCTACAGAAGATCACATCGGCTGGGAGATGGTCAAAGAACTCTCTATCAACGCAGCAAAGTTATTTGAAGCAGAATTCGAAAAGTACAACGGACGCAACGGGCGACTTTCCATTCAAACCGATCCCCGTAATTTTAGAAGTGCCGAAAAACTGACAGCCCAGGCAGTTGAGTTTTCAAAACTTGCTAAGAATATGATTGTAAAAATTCCCGTGACAACTGAAGCAATTGCTGCATTCGAAGAGGCTACATACCAAGGCGTCAGTCTCAATGCGACAGTTTCATTCTCTGTTGCACAGACTGTGGCTGTTGCAGAAGCAATCGAGCGCGGTTTAAAACGTCGTGAAGCAGAGGGCAAAGACATCTCGCAGATGGGTCCAGTCTGCACAATCATGGTTGGACGCGTAGATGACTGGGTAAAAGTTTCAGCTGAAAAAGCTGGCGTGACTGTTGATCCCGGCATTATGGAATGGGCAGGTGTTGCAGTATTTAGACATGCCCACAAGATTTACCAAGAGCGCGGATATCGCACGCGTTTACTCTCTGCAGCATTTAGAAACCATATGCACTGGAGTGAAATTATTGGTGGGGATTCAGTGATCTCTCCCCCATACGCATGGCAAGTACGCATCAACAAGTCAGGAATTGTTCCAAACCTCAACAGCGTCAATGAACCAATTGAAGCGCGCATCCTTGAACCACTCTTGACTCACCTTCCTGAGTTTAGAAAGATGTACGACGTAGACGGTTTAAAGGTTGAGGAATTCACCAATTTTGGTGCAACTCTTCGCACCTTACGGGGCTTCTTACAATCAGTGAATGATCTCGAGTCGCTGGTTCGAGATGTCACAGTTCCGAATCCAGATAAATAAGCCACGACAAAAGGAAAAACATGACCACTCTGCCAAAGCCACATATATTTAAATCATCAGAATCAAAACCACTTCGTTGGGGAATTTTTGGCGCGGGTTGGATCGCAGATGCAATGATGAAGACTGCTCAGAAGAACTCTGATCAGAAATTTGTGGCCGTGGCATCACGTACTCCTGGCAAGGCAGAAGCATTTGCAAAGACTTTCAATATGGAGTCAGCTCATAATTCTTATGAAGAGCTTGCAGCCCGCGAGGATATCGATGCAATCTATATTGCAACTCTTCCTTCTGACCGCTTGGAAGTTGCTCTTATTGCTATCAATGCCGGCAAACATGTCTTGATCGAAAAGCCAATCACGATGGATTTAGCAGAAGCAGAACAAATCTACGCAGCTGCAAAGAAGATGAAGGTGTTGGCTGTCGAGGCAATGTGGACTCGTTTCTTGCCTCAGATGGATATTGCGCGCCAGCTTGTCAGCGATGGAACTCTCGGTGAAATTGACTTAGTTATTTCAAACTTCTGCCAAGCTAATCTCGCTGTTCCAAGACTCTTCACACTAGGTGGTGGAAATCCAATTATCGATATGGGTATCTATCCAATTGCCTTCTCGCAACAATTCCTTGGTGACCCTAGAGAGATTCACTCCTTTGGAAAGCTGCATCCAAATCAAATTGATGAAGAAACTCATGCATTTATGCGATTTGAAAGTGGGGCACGTTCAAACTTCGTACTCTCAGCACGTACATCTCTTCCAATTTGGGGAGCAGTCTCTGGAAAGAATGGCGCAATATCTTTCGGAACTCCTTGGTTTACACCTACTTCAATCACGCTTCACGGAAACGGTCTCAATGATCCGCTGGCAACATGGGAAGACGATTTAGGAATGCCTGCTCACTTGGGACTTATTCACCAGGTTCACGCATTTGCTCAATACCTCGAACAAGGTTTGCTAGAAGCACCTCTCTATACACATAAAGAGTCACTTGCCAATATTGATACAGCGTTAAAAATTGCTCACCAAATCGGAACAATTACTAAATAACTCCTAGATAGGATTCACACATGACAAAGAAGATTAGATTCGCAATTATTGGTGCAGGACGTATTGGTTATGTTCACGCAGGTAGCGTCTCAGAAAATCCAAGTGCAGAACTTGTCTACGTTGTAGATCCTTTCAAGGAATCAGCAGATAAAGTGATTTCGGCTTTTGGCGGAAAGTACTCTTCAGACCCAGAAGCAGTCATCAATTCCGGTGAAGTCGATGCAGTCATTATTGGTTCTCCTACGCCAACACATGTCCCGCTTCTGACAACGGCAATCAAAGCTGGTGTTCACGCCTTGTGTGAAAAGCCAATTGATCTTGATATTAAGAATGTCGATGCATTACGAGCAACTGCTAACTCCGCAAAGACAAATGTCACCATCGGCTTCAATCAACGCCAAGATCCACATTTTAAGGAAGTTAAATCGCGCGTAGCAAAAGGCGAAGTTGGACAGGTTGAACAAGTAGTAATTACAAGCCGCGATCCTGGTCCAGCTCCTCAGGCATATATAGCTATTTCCGGTGGAATTTTCCGTGACATGACGATTCACGATTTCGACCTTGCACGTTACTTTGTTCCAAATATTGTTGAAGTTTCAGCAACAGGAACAAATAGTTTCTGCGATTACATCAAGGAAGAGAACGACTTCGACAACATTTGCGTTGTCCTTAAAGGTGCCAACAATGAGATTGTCACAATTTTGAACTCACGCCACTCTGCATATGGTTATGACCAACGCCTTGAAGTTTTCGGCGATAAGGGAATGCTGACTGTCGGTAATTTGAAGAACACTGTCGTTGAATACTCATCAAAGGATGTCTCATCAGCTGCGGAGCCACTCATGAACTTTTTCCTTGAGCGATATGCGGCGGCTTATCGCAACGAATTAGCGCTCTTCATTCAGGGAATCTCTGAAGGAAAAGTTCTGGGGTCTACCTTTGATGATGGTCGTGCAGCTCTGATTTTGGCTGATGCGGCTCACGAATCTGCACGAACAGGTAAATCTGTAAAAGTTAACTTGAATTAATCTGGGAAGTGGCAGGCAACTTGTGATGCACCAATCTGAACCAAAGTGGGTTCAGTTGTGCGGCACTTATCTTGAGCTTTCCAGCAACGAGTATTAAATACACAACCAGTTGGTGGGTTTACTGGATTTGGAATGTCTCCGCTCAAAATTATTTGTTCGCGCTTGCGCTCTGTTACAGGATCCGGAAGTGGAATCGCAGAGAGAAGTGCTTTTGTATATGGGTGATGCGGAGTCTTATAAAGCTCTGTCGTTGGTGCCAGCTCCATAATTTTTCCAAGGTACATCACTGCAACGCGTTGGGAAATATGTTGCACAACAGATAAATCATGAGCAATAAAGAGATATGACAAACCGAAATCATCGCGCAAGTCATCGAGAAGATTAATAACCTGCGCTTGAATTGATACATCGAGTGCGGAGACTGGTTCGTCGCAAACGATAAATTTTGGCTTTAAAGCAAGTGCTCGCGCAATACCAATACGTTGGCGTTGCCCACCTGAGAACTCGTGTGGATAGCGGTTGTAATGTTCTGGGTTTAATCCGACTCGATCCATCAGATCTTGCACCGCACGCTTTACGCCATTTTCAGGAGTAATTTTCTGGATTTCATAAGAGGCGGCGATGATTGAACCGATTGTGTGGCGTGGGTTGAGAGATGAATATGGATCCTGAAAAATCATCTGCATCTGTGTGCGAAGTGGCTTCATTTTCGCCGCTGAGTAATTGGTGATGTCTTCGCCTTCAAATTTAATTGTGCCTGAAGTTGGTTCATATAACTTCAAAATAGTGCGACCTGCAGTTGATTTACCACAACCAGATTCGCCTACAAGCCCCAAAGTTTCACCGGCGTTGAGGGTAAATGAAATGCCATTAACTGCTTTGTTATCGCCTTTAACTTTGGAGAATATTCCTTGGGATTGAATTGGGAAAAACTTACTTAAGTTTGTCACTTCAAGGATTGGAGATGTCATTATGCGCGCACTCCTTCACCTAGAAAGCAACGAGCGCTGTGATTATCAGCGCGAAGAGTGAGCTCTGGATGTGTGGTCAGGCACTTATTGCCTGCAACTTCACTGATTCGAGAGCAACGAGGTGCAAATGAACATCCGTCTGGCAGAGAAATCATTGAAGGAGGCTGTCCAGGAATAGCTACAAGTCGATCGGTGTGTGGACGATCAAGACGAGGAACTGAATCAAGTAATCCCTGTGTGTATGGCATTGCAGGTTTTGCGTAGAGATCAAAGACGCCCGCACTTTCTACAATTCGTCCTGCGTACATGACATTTACTCGATCGGCAGCACCTGCAACAACACCTAAGTCGTGTGTAATCAAAATAATTGCCATCTTGAATTCGCGTTGCAGATCCTTAAGTAGACCCAGAATCTGCGCTTGAACTGTCACATCCAGTGCTGTAGTTGGTTCATCTGCAATCAGTAAAGATGGGTTATTTACTAAAGCCATCGCAATCATTACACGTTGGCGCATTCCGCCAGAAAATTGATGTGGGAAAGAATTAATTCTCGAGGCAGGGTCTGGGATCCCGACAAGTCCAAGAAGTTCAATAGCTCGCGCTTTGCTGACTTCAGGATCAACTTTATTGTGTACTTGGTGCGCTTCGATAATTTGGTCGCCGATAGAGAAGTAGGGATGAAGCGAAGACATTGGATCTTGGAAAATCATTGAAATATCTTGACCGCGATATTTTTGTAACTCATTTGGATCCATACCAAGTAAATCGATGTCACCTGTATGAGACTTGAACATCGCGCTGCCCGAAATCTGAGTTGTGTTGGTGTTGAGTAAGCCCATCAAAGCCAAATTCGTTACAGTTTTTCCAGAACCTGACTCACCAACAATCGCAAGAGTCTCGCCAGCACTAACAGAAAATGAAATGTCGTTGACGGCACGGACAACACCATCCGGAGTTGGGAAACCGACGCTGAGATTTTTTACATCAAGAATTGTCATGCGATTCGCACTCTCGGATCGATAAATGCGTACAAAATATCCACGATGAGATTCATGATGACCACAATTGCAGCAGCAAGAAGTGTTGTCGCAACAATAATCGGAAGGTCGTATTCAATTACTGCACTAATTGCTAAACGGCCCAGTCCTGGAAGATTAAAGACGGATTCGGTCAGAATCGCACCACCAAGTAATCCAGCAAAATCCAAACCCGCCATCGTAATAATCGGTGCAAGTGCTGCGCGCAGTGTGTGTTTTCCAAGGATTTCAGATTCTGGAAGACCTTTTGCGCGAGCAGTACGAATGTAATCTTCATTCGAAGTTTCAATCACTGCGCTGCGAACAAAGCGGGTATATAAAGCCGCGTATGCAAATGCAAGAGTTACCCATGGCAAGAATAAAATTTGCGCCCATTCATATGGATCTTCAAGAAATGGCGTGTAGTTACCCGCAGGGAAAGGCATGAGATGCCATTTGATAACCACAAATACCAAGAGCAACAAACCAGTAAGGAATGTTGGAAGTGAAGTACCGACTAAAACGAATACTGTGCTTGCGCTATCAACAAACTTTCCACGGTATCTGGCAGCAAGAACGCCGAGACCGATTCCCACAATAAGCCACAACACCAGTGCTCCGATAGCAAGTGAGAGTGTTACTGGAAGTGCTTCAGAGATAAGTGTGGTGACGCAAGAGTGCTCTTGGAATGAATATCCAAGACTTGGCGCAGGGCAATTAATAAGAGCCGCGCCTTCTCCGTAAGAACGGCCTAGAAATAGACCTTTAATAAATACCCAGTACTGAGTCAGGAATGGAAGGTCATAACCAAGTCGATGTCGGTTAGCTTCGATGATTCCAGGATCATTGCAATTCTTTCCGCATGTTAAGGCTGCGGGATCAAATGGCAAGAAAGCAAAAATTACATACACGGTAAAACTAACGCCAAGCAAAATAAGGAAAGTGACACCTAAGCGTCGTGTTATATAACTAAGCATCATCTCCCTTTCTGTAAATATTTATTGACTAGTTCGTAGTACTGCGTAGGTCTGAGTGTATTTATTCACCCAGACCTACGCAGTTTTATTTACGTATTCACTACGTGTTACTTATTACTTGATGTAGATGTCACCGAATGAAGGTGCACCCTGTGGCTCCCAGAAGAAGACTCCGCCAAGGCCTGAGCCCCACATTTCTTGAGTCTTCGAGAAGATGCCAGGAACAATCCACATCTGATCAACTACGTACTGATTAAGTTCAGCCCACATTTGACCTTGCTTCTTGCGATCTGGCTCTGCGAGTGCTGCATCTGACTTCTTCTTAAATGCAGCGTATGCAGCGTCATCCCAGTTCTGTGACATTGGGAATCCGCCTTCTTTTGTGAAGAGCTCTGGAATAACTGTTGAAGCGTTAGCCCAGTCTGGAGCCCATCCACCAGCAGAGATATCTGATTGCTTTGTAGCATCAAGAACAACTGCATAGTAAGAACCTGGCTCGATGAAGTTAAACTTCATAACGATTCCAGCATTCTTCATCATTGAGTCGATCCAGATAGCTGCACCCTTTTTATTGGTTTCAGAATCTGCTGTATCAAATACAAGTCCACGCTTTGGATCTGTTGCGCGTGCATACTCGGTTGGGCAAGTTGTCTTTGCCTTTGCCATGAGTGCCTTTGCAGCATCTGCGTTACCTGCAGGCTTAAAGTCTTCTAGACCTGTGACCTTCTTGTAGTCGAGTCCCATAAGTGGCTTGATTGCACCATCTGCTGGGTCTCCACCGAATGCAGCTCCACCTGCGAGCTGAAGAAGTCCTGCTGCATCCTTCGCGAAGTACACCGCGCGACGAATTTCAAGGCAAGGAACTTTCTTTACGTTAAATGCTGCATAACGTACGTATGGATCGTAAACGTTAAGTGCGCGTGCTTCGAATGCCTTCTTTGGGTCACCCTTGTCATCAAAGACTGTTGGGAGATTTGTAGGAAGGATTCCGTCAAGTGACATTGAGTTCTTCTCTGAATCGCTCAATACCAACTGATCGCGAACTTCTTCAGCAAGACCGAAGCGAACAACGATCTTGTCTGGGTAAGCGTTACGAATTGGGTCTGACTTCTTTGACCACTTGTCGTTACGAACAAGAACCATCTCGTCCTTAGCCTTGTACTTCTGGATCTTGTATGGACCAGATGAAACTGGAGCTAGGTCGTATGTATCTCCTGTGTCTTTAGCCTTTGGAACTGGGCTAAATGAAAGATATGTAACGGTGTAGTTGAAGTCGCCAACTGCGCGCTTCAAATTGAATGTAATTGTCTTATTGTCTTCAGAACATGTAACAGCCTTGTCGTATGCAGCTGTGTCATTGTCCTTAGTTGAATATGGACCCTTATATACAGATGAACCGTCTTTTGCTGATGGAATATCGAGCATAGAGATTGCATATGTAGGACCATCAGTAATTACATCAGTTGCGAATGTACGTGAAACTCCGTACTTAATGTCTTCGCAAGTAATTGCTGAACCATCTTCAAATGTAACGCCATCGCGGAGAGTGAACTCCCATGTTTTATTTCCATTTGATGAGCGGCCTGTATCTGTCGCTAGGTCAGGTACAACTGCTGATCCTGCACTACCTTCTGCACGAGCATAAGCAGTCAATGTGCGGTGCATATAAGAACCGAACCACGCAATGTGTTGTCCGGTGTAGTTGCGGTTTGGATCTGCGTGAGTCCATGCCTCAGAGTGGGTCAGATAAGTGATTGTTCCACCCTCTGAAGCGCCTGAACCTGAACGCACAACAAAGCCACCAACAAGCAAAGCAACTACAGCTGCTGCTGCAATTAACTTACCGTTCTTGCCTTTGAGATTGAACATGAGTTCTCCTTTTGTTTTGGGTACTACATCCCTGATTCATGCATGAAAGCAGGGAATTCTTTAGGTGAGTTCGCTCTTCGGGTCGAGCGCATCTCGTACTGCATCTCCAAGCAAGTTGAAGGAAAGCACTACGAGGATGAGAGATACAGATGGAATCAAGAAATAGGTTGGTTCGCTCATGACATATTTAATTGAGTCAGAGATAAGTAAGCCCCATGTTGCAGCTGGTGGTTGCACGCCGATTCCAAGATAAGAATAAATTGCTTCTGCCGCCAAGTAGCCGGGAAGAGCAAGTGATAAATACACAATTACCGGAGTCCAGAGATTAGGCAATAACTCTTTGAAAATGATTCTTGTGTGGCTAGCTCCAAGTGCGCGAGAAGCAAGAATGAAATCTCGCTCGCGCAATGAAAGCGCCTGCGAGCGCATGATGCGAGAAAAATATGGCCAGCCGAAGAGTGCAAGAATGAGAATCAAATAAATAACTCGCGCAGAGTTATCGTGAGCCAAACCAGATTTTTCGATACGAGCAATCATGGGCGCACTCAAAGCGATGATCATAAAAAATGATGGGAACGCAAGAAGAAAATCGGTCAGTCTTCCCAGAACTGAATCAGTGCGACCTCTGAAATAACCTGCGACGACTCCGGCCATCAAACCGATAAAAACTGTTGTCAGTGTTGCAATCGCGGCAACAAGAAATGAAATGCGAGCGCCATAAATGAGTCGGGCAAGAATGTCGTAACCGATACCGGGCTCAACGCCAAGTGGGTGATTCCAACTTATTCCGCCGAAGTTTCCGATTGTTTCTCCGCGAGCAGTGATTGCACTTGAATCGCGTTCGTTGGGATCAATGTTGATTGCCCAAGAGATAAGGGGCGCAAACACGGCCGCGCTTACGAAGAATAAAGAGGTACCAAGTGATGCCATACCAACTTTGTTCTTCTTAAATTTGCGCCAGGCTAAATCTCGCGGGCTCCTACTGGTGAGTATCTGAGCCTGGGGTGCTTCCTTCAGCGCCCCTGAATCTCTCGCCATCATTCGGGCAACGGTAGTCCTCGCCACGCCTATTCGCAATCAACTTGCAGAAAGGATTGAGCGCGCTACCTCTCAATTCACCCCGTTGGCTAGGGGCTCCCCTACGCTTTTCCCATGACTTTTACAGGACTAAACATCGTTGGCATCATCGTGGCATTCGGCTTCTCATTCGTAAGTGGAGCGATCTGGTTCGGCCCAAAAACTTTCTACCCAATCTGGATGAAAGAGCGCGGAATTGCATCAGGGCAGCTCAATTCGAATCAGAATAAGCCAGTACTTCTATTTGGCGGAACAATTCTCGGCGTCCTCATTCAAACACTCGTCCTTGGATTAATTATTAATTCACTGGGAGATGATGTTTCCGTTTCCACTGGCGCAGTTGTTGGTTTTGCACTCGGTGTCGGTATTGCAGCCTTTGCCTCTCTTTCGCACAGACTCTTCGGTGGAGAAAGCTTAAAAGTGTGGATTATCGAAACCGCAAATGATGCAATCAATCTCACTGTTGCTGGAGCAATAATCGCGTTCTTTAATTAAGTTCGAATTAGCCAAGTAACGGGCGTAATTCAACTTTACGATTGCAAGCCTGCGATCCTTCAAATGCAAGGTCGCGTGCTTGCGAGATATCTTCTGCTTGAATCAACCAGAATCCGCTGAAGTTTTCTTCTGCGCTAAAGAGCGGTTTCAGCGTCTCAATTTGTGCACCGGAACGATTATCAATGACATTGCCTTCAGATGGCGCAGAAAGTCCACCAGCAAATATCCAGTGACCTTGTGATTGAAGTTTCTCGTTGAAGATATCGATGGTGCGCATTTCATCTTCGGTTCCTGAATTGGAACGATTATCAATGACAAAAATAATGAACTGCTTGCTCATATGAAAATCATACGATGGACGGATGGGTTTAAACTAGAGGCGTGCACGAATATGAAAAAGAAGCTCAAGAGCGTTGGGGAAATACGGATGCGTATCGCCAATCCCATAACCGAACTTCAGGTTATTCCAAAGAGGATTTTGCCGCAGCCAAAATAGATCAAGAAGCAGCAACCGAGCTCTTTGTTTATGCCTTTGGAAATGGACTTGAAATCACATCCGAAAAAGCGCAAGCAGCTGTACTCGCACACCGCGAAGCAATCACTAAATGGTTTTATGACTGCTCGCCCGAGATGCAAAAACAATTGGCAGTTATGTATGTTCAGGATAAGAGATTTAAGGAGTATTACGACGGTCGCGTACGTGGTTTAGCGCAATACGTTCATGATGCTATTTGGGCTCAGTGACTAAATAAACGCGAAGCCAGAAGTCTTTTCTCTAATTTCAAAAGCCCATAGGCAATTGCAATTACTGCAACTATGACTAACGGATACACAACATATTTATTCGAATCATTTGCCAGGTTCTGAATTGAAAGTAGTCCCAGACGCCCATGTACCAAGAACAGCGGATATGTGATTGCCCCTGCGATTCCAGCCCATTTAAAACTGATACTGCTGATCTTTGAATTCAGTGTTGCAAGAATCAGTACGAACGCAACCGTGACGAGAATTGCGACCACGTATTTGTTGTAAGTCGTGTTTCGATGAACAGCTAGCGCCTCGCTCTTGGTCATTCGGGTTTCTACTGCGCACACATATGCAGCCAACAAACTGAGCCCTCTTAAGGTTGTTAATCCCCACTCTCGGATTGAAAAGATGATTGCCCCGCCGGTAATGAGTGCGAAGTAACCAGAGAAATACCATATGTCGAATTGGGGTAAATCAAAAAGATTCCAAAAACAAATGATGATTGCCCACCAAGAGAAAATATTTGGTAAGTGCTTGCCAATTCCTATCGCTAATACAATTGTGACAAAGACATAGAGCTGAAGCTCTCGTGCTAGAAACCAGTGCGCCGCATCTACCCAATCCTGTCCAAATGCGGTTGGGAACATTGTTAAATTCCACAGCGCCTTAGAAAGTTGTGGACCTTTATTACTCCAGAAGGGCAGATTGGTTATCGCGTAAATAACGATGATCGCCATCCAGTACATGGGATACAGGCGAATGAAGCGCTTCTTTACAAAATCACGAGCAGTGCGATTCTGAGTCGAGTAAAGAATGACAAAGCCGCTAATTAAGAAGAAGAGCTCGACACCTAAATATCCATACTTAGCGATGCTCGCAAAGCCAGGTAACGAGACCGAATCTACGGTGCCTTTAGAGATTCCATTGAAGAAGTAGTGAAAAGTAATTACTGATCCAAGTGCCAAGACACGTAGCAAGTCCAGATAATCCAGTCTTTTTGAATGGCTCTTCATTTACAAATAATAGCGTTCGGGAATAACCAGCAAGCTATAGCCACACTTCAGAAATCTCTTCAGGCACTAGAGAAGCCGACACGATGTATCTTTTTGGAGCATTTCCAATGAATCTAAATGGGTAACAGGTTGAAAGCGTAAGAGTTGCATCAGAGGTGGGGACAATTACCGTCAAGTCATTCTTATCTACTATTCGAATCCTTTTTACTTGATAAATATATGTACCTGTACCAGTTCCGATTACTACAAAGTCTCCAATTTTTACTTTATCTAAGTGTGAGAAAACAGTATCTCTATGTCCGGCGAGAACAGAATTATCTTGCCTTCCTGGCATCACACTACGGATGTAATGACCTACACCTTTTGCGAGAGACTTACTATCGGTACCTTCGAAGATTTTTATTGTTCGTTTAAGCCTAGGTATTGAAATTGTTCCAATAAATTCACCACTCTTCACGACTTGGCGTGAAATTTGTGGTGTCGAAGTTTCTGGGAGAGTAAGGCTTGTCGCCGGAAGATAGAGAAGACTCTGCTCTGCAACTGCGCTCTTGATCTTTCCAGCTACGCTTGCGGAAATAACAATTCCCCCGACTATCGAAATAGTCGAGAGAACTGCTATCAATCGATACCGAAGTGAAGACTTCATTTTATCGAGGTCGTTGAACTACTTGACCAACAACTTCTTACTACTCAGACCAATTACTCCAAGTAAAACTAGCCCTCCACCAAGAAGTAACTCATTTCCCCAAGGAAGTGATGTATTCGGAAGACCGCCACCAGATTCAGTTGGTTCAGCTACATCTGTTGGAGTTGGAGAAAGTGTTTCACTCACGTCAACAGAATCTGTCATTGGATTCATATCAAAGTTTGTACGAATTACAGTGACTTCTTGGCCAGGATTTAAGTGAATGGATCCGCCAAGACTTACTGGTCCGCTCCATGTGCCGCGATAACCAGAAACACGCTCTTCGCTAAGAATGTAATCCCCAGTTTGCAAAGTATAAAGAAGAGTCTCCCTATAAGCCGGAAGAATTCACTTCTGGCCTAATCCAGAGGTTTCCCCATACTTTTTCCCGTAAAAACTTGTAAATACTTTTATGAACTTTTATACGCTAGAACCTGCTGGTGGCGTCGTGGGAAACACTTCGATATCCCAAAGCGCGGCTAGCGGAAGTGAGTGGATGGTTTCTAGGACACCTTGATCGTCTTGGCCGAATGCCTCAAGAAAGACTGTGCGCTTAGGCATCGCAACTTTGATGCTCCCCAACAAACCTTGCTCTTCCAATAATTTAGCCTGCACTTGCTCTGCTGGAATTAGTGCACGA
>WLCS01000049.1 GCA_009705185.1 Actinomycetota bacterium | reverse complement strand
TCTTTCGCCGAACACAGCTCCACGGCCATGTCCAGAAGTGGGATTAATCGCAATCAGCCACATTAGATGTCTTGGTCAATCTTCCGCTTTGCTCGACGCTTATCGTTATACAGAGCAAAAAGACCTGAGAAAAAATAGAGAGCAATCAGCGGTAACGCTAAAGCCAACATCGAAAGCGGATCGGCACTTGGAGTAAAACCTGCAACAAAGAGAGTTATTGCAAATACCCATATCCTCCAAGGTTTCAGGATTGCCTTTCCTGATAAGAATCCAATGAGGTTGAATGTAATAAGAAAGACGGGAAGTTCGAAAGCGATACCGAAAAGCAAAATTGCACGCATGACAAAGTCTAAATAATCATCGAAACGAACCAGGTTTGTCAGCGAACTAGGAGTAAACCCAAAAAGTACACGAACGGCGATGGGCAAAATGGTGTAGCCAAGATAGGCGCCAGCGATAAAGAACGGCGTAGCTGCACAAAGGAAGAAAACAGAATTTCGCTTCTCTTTGCGATGCAATGCGGGTGCAATAAATGCCCACAATTGATAGAGCCAGAGAGGTGCCATCAAAATCACGCCACTGAGTAAGGCAACTTTGATTTGGAGATTTAAAGGACCAAGTACGCCATTTATGTAGAGTGAGCCGCAACTGGTATCACCATTGAGTTGCGCAGCTTTGAGATCACACACGGGTTTTGCCAACTGAGTAATTATTTCGTTATAGAAAAACCACCCCACGCACGATCCCAACGCAATAAATGAAGCTGATAGGACAACTCTTCGGCGGAGTTCACGTAAATGTTCGATAAGCGGCATGCGACCGCCAGCGGAGGTCGACACTGAAATTAGTTTTCTACAGTGCCTTGGTCTTTTTTATCTGGGTTCTTGCCATCTTCTTTCATCTCCTTCATTTCACTCTTGAAAATACGCATTGATTTCCCGAGTGAGCGTGCAGAGTCTGGAAGTCGCTTAGCTCCAAAGAGGATTACAACGACTATAAGTAGTAAAAGAATGTGGCTAGGTTCGCGTAAGAAAGGCATGTCACTAGATTATCGCACTCGAGAAAATTCAGCGATATGCAGCGCTCAGCGCTGTTGCCTCGAGAGCAATCTCATCTCTGATCTCCACGGGTTCAAGGAGTTCTATCGCCCCTGCTGAAGCGAGAATTTCACGAATGAGCCACTGTTTGCTGAAAACTACGCCTTGGTAGCTGCCATCTGGATTCTCGCGAAGGTTTCCAAACGTTTCATGTGCGCGACGGGATTCGGAATGAATGCGCAACTTAATTTCCAACGTGGAAGGGCTCTGTTTCAAGGAGTGAACCTTCGTCGCATCAACCTGTGTCAACGTTGCGCTCTCAATGCGATCAAGACGAAACGTTCGCCCAGATTGGGCGCTATGACAAAAAGCTTGGAGAAATACCTTGCTACCGCGAGAAACAAACTCTAAGGCATCGATAGTTCTTGTCGAAATAACATCATCTGAAATCGATCTATACGTGATTGAGAGCGCCTTTCGCATCTCAATTGATGCGTGTATAGCTTCGAGGATCGCAGTATTTACAAGTGGTGACGCTGAAACAATGTGAGAAATTTGCTCATTGAGCAATACCTTTAAAGCATCAATCTGATTAATGAGGTCAGCTCTTTGATCCCCAAGTTCTTCTCGCAGCAAATCCAGGCCAAATAGAATAGACATGGTTTCTTGCGTAGAAAGAGAGCGAACCATATTGAGTGACTCAGCATTTCGTATTGAAACAAAGCCTGATTCGAACTCTAAATCAACCAAATCGAATCTGGATTCACCGCACATCCAGAGCGTATTCAGATCAGAAATAATTTCGGACTCGCTTACTCCAAAAGTCGATGATAAATCCGAAAGAGCGATCCCTTGGTGCGAGTAAAGATATGGAACCAAATCCAATAATCTAGCCGCCTTCTCAGTGGGTGAGGATTTCTTAACCATGGGCACTCACAATATTGGCAAGAGATTCTCGGTAACGTTGCAGAAGAGAGGCGGGCTCGATCACTCTCACGTCGCCCCGATGCCAGAGCAAATCTCGCAATGCATCATCTTCAGACGCATATGTGTATCTCACTTGATCCCATTCATCATCTGATGAAATCAATTCCGAGCGTCGCCTGATTTCAAATGAACTGTCGACGCGAATAGATAAGACACATGAATATTTCCTCTCACGAGCAGCAAGCTGTTGCTTCATGGAGAAATCCTTAGGCAGCTCGTAAGAATTAGCTTTACCTTGCTCCTTCATTGCCGAAACACAGCGATCAAGCCTAAAAACGCGCAATGCATCTTTATCTAAATCTCTACCCGAGACATACCAGTAGCCATTCTTTGTACCTACTCCGAATGGCTCGATTGCTCGTTCCACAATTGAAGAGTCAGCTTGTCGATAACCAAAGGAGATCGCTTTTCGGGAAGCAATTGCATTAATTACTGCGTCAAGATTGTGATCTGGATTCAATACCTGTGGAGTAAAAGGATTTATCCCATCAATATCAGATTCAATTCCTAAAGCGCTTAATTTCAAAAGCGCTGAGGATGCCTGGGAATCAATCTTTGAATTCTTCCACACCATGGCTGCAGCAGACATAAGAGAGATTTGCTCTGATGACAAACGAGATAAATCAATACGATATTTCTCGGGTCTAATTCGATATCCAACTTCATCTTCGAAAAGCGGATCAAAGCTTCCTACTTCGATCTCTATTCCTAGATTACGAAGTTCTTCTTTGTCACGTTCGAACATTCTCTCTTGCGCAGATATATCTCCTGCATAACCTTCGATGGATCGGAAGATTTCAGACTTGGTTATCCAACGTCCCGTTGCCAATAAGGCAATAGTGAGATTGACGAGCCGTTCACTCTTCCGCGACACCGTATGCACCTTTGGCAGGGCGTCTACGTCGTGCGAGCACGTCAACACCTGGTGCCATTCTTCTACTTTGAATAAGGAATCCTGTGTGCCCGATCATTCTTTGTTGTGGACGGACAGCGAGACCTTCATGGTGCCAACCTCTGACAATTGTTTCTGAGCTTTCTGGCTCGGTGAAGTGTCCATCACTCTTTATCGCTTCAGCCGTTGCTGAGAGTTGTGTAGTTGTTGCAACGTAGGCGAGGAAAACTCCCCCAGGACGTAATACTTTTGCTGCCATTTCTATACATTCCCAAGGCGCCAGCATGTCGAGAACTACGCGATCGAATTGATCGGCAAACTCTTGCTCCTGTACTGAACCAACATCAAGTTTCCAATTTCCAGGGGCGCTTCCAAAATAGTTCTCCACATTTGCGCGCGCGTTATCTGCAAAATCTTGGCGTCGCTCAACCGAATGAACAGAACCGCTATCTCCGACGGCGCGTAATAGTGAAAGAGTGAGAGCTCCACTTCCGACGCCGGCTTCAAGAACTCTTGCACCAGGATAAATATCGGCAACTCCAACAATCATCGCCGCATCTTTCGGATACACAATCGTGGCTCCACGAGGCATCGAAAGAACATAATCAGCAAGAAGAGGAATAAAGGCGGTAAATTTCAAACCCGCAGTCGTACTTACAACTGATCCTTCCGGTAACCCAATGAGATCATCGTGAGTGATCCAACCTTTATGAGTGTGCCACTCTTTGCCAGGAGTAATCGTAAAGCTATATAACTTGCCCTTTGGGTCGGTGAGTTGAATCCGATCTCCGGCTTTAAAAAATCCATCTTTAGACACATGCGCATCTTAGGCGAGGAACTCAGATCTGTCGGTAGGTCACGGTATCGTCGGCGGAATGGAACAGTTGCGACTCTCACCCAGTCGGTTGAATGACTTCACAAATTGTCCGCAGCTATACAAATACCGAGCAATTGATCAGCTGCCAGAGCCTCCTAGCATTGATGCCGAACGCGGAAAACTCATTCATTCAGTTTTGGAAGATTTATTCGAGAAGGCAAGCGAAGAACGCACCATCGAAACGGCGCTGGATTTACTCCCCCAGGCCTGGCGAGAGCAATGTGAAGCAAAACCTGAATTAGCTCAATTAGTTTTAGATGAGAAAGAGTGGATGGATCGCGCAGGAGCTCTTTTGGGTAACTATTTTCAATTAGAGAAGCCAAACACATTTGAATCAACATATCGAGAAATGCATCTTGAGAAGAATATGAATGACGAGATCTATTTACATGGTTATGTCGATCGGCTTGATATTGCACCTACAGGAGAAGTTCGTATTGTTGATTACAAGACAGGAAAATCACCTAAACCAGGATGGGAAGAGAAGGCACTCTTTCAACTTCGAGTGTATGCGTTGCTGTATTGGCAAAACCATGGAGTACTCCCCCGGTTACTAAGGTTGATTTACTTAGGAGATAACAAACTCCTTGAAAGCACACCCACCGAAGCACAGTTGAAATCAGCTGAAAAGGTTTTACTTAACATAGGGCAAGAGATTTTGACCGCAATTGAAACTTCTCATTTTCCAACGAAGAAATCAAGATTGTGCGACTGGTGCTTCTTTAAAACTATCTGTCCTGCTCACAATTAATTTGCGTTAAAGTACTTTGCCTCTGGGTGATGAACGATAATCGCTGATGTTGATTGCTCTGGATGTAATTGGAACTCCTCTGAGAGCTCAACCCCAATACGTTCGGGCTCAAGAAGCTCGCACAGTTGAGTCTGTTGTTCGATATCAGGACATGCAGGATAACCGAATGAATATCGTGAACCTCTGTAGCCTTGATCCAAAATCCCTTGAAGATCGGGAGCATCTTGATCTCGTACTTTCATCTCTTCTCTAATACGTGCGTGCCAATGTTCGGCTAGCGCTTCAGTCAGTTGCACGGATAAACCGTGGAGCTCCAAGTATTCTCGGTATTTATCTGCTGCGAATAGTTCATTAGCCGCCTTGCTGACAGTGTTTCCCATTGTGACAACATGAAAAGCAACAACATCAGTTCTGCCAGTACTTTGAGCGGCGAAGAAATCGGCCAAACATAAACGTCTATCTCGCGATTGGCGCGGGAAGGTGAAACGAACTCTCTCTTTGCCTTTATCTGGACCTTCGTGATGCAAAACGATGAGATCGTTGCCTTCTGAGACGCAAGGAAAATATCCATAAACAACGGCAGCTTCGAGCCACCCTTGTGATTGAACTTCATTGAGTAGTGCGCGCAATCGTGGACGACCTTCAGACTCTGCCATCTCTTCAAACTCTCCGCGATTACCTTTTAAACCCCATTGACCGACAAATAGAGCGCGTTCATCGAGCATTCCAACATAATCAGCTAAAGGAATACCTTTAACGATTCGTGAACCGAAGAAAGGAACACCAGGAATATCGATATCAGTTGCGACATCACTTCTTTCCGTGTCGAGTAATCGATCTGCGTAACTCTTTTCAACGCGTTTAACTTTTCTTTCACGAAGAGCCGGCAGAGCGGCGCCTTCATCTCCTCGTTTAACTGCCATGATGGCATCCATTAAACGCAAACCTTCAAAAGCATCTCTGGCATATCTGACTTCACCTGGAAACATCGAAGCGAGATCATCTTCAACGTATGCTCGAGTCAGAGCTGCACCACCGAGAATAACTGGCCATTTTTGGTCAAGTCCCCGTGAGGTAATCTCTTCAAGGTTCTCTTTCATAATAACTGTTGATTTAACGAGTAGACCTGACATGCCAACTGCGTCCACATTGTTTTCAAGAGCTGCATCAATAATTTGATTGATAGTTTGTTTGATTCCAATATTTACCACTTGATATCCGTTATTGGAAAGAATGATATCGACCAAGTTCTTTCCAATATCGTGAACATCTCCCTTTACTGTCGCAAGTAAAATACGGCCTCGACCACCGTCGTCTGTTTTCTCCATATGTGGTTCTAGGTAGGCAACGGCAGATTTCATCACTTCGGCACTTTGAAGAACGAATGGAAGTTGCATCTCGCCTTTTCCAAAGAGTTCCCCGACTACTTTCATGCCCTCGAGAAGATGGTCATTAATGATATTGATCGGAGTAATTCCCTCTGCCATTGCGGCGTCGAGATCATCCGTGAGTCCAACTTTTTCACCATCGATGATTCGTCGCTCGAGACGTTCACGCAGTGGCAGAGCAGCTAATTCAGAGGCACGGATATTTCTTGATGCAGCCAGTTCTACGCCTTCAAAAAGCTGGAGGTAAGCAGATAAAGGGTCGTATGTAACATTTTCACCGTCATACTCTCGACGGTCATAAATAAGATCAAGTGCAACTTTCTTCTGTTGCTCATCGACGCGTGCCATAGGCATAATCTTGGAAGGATGCACAATTGCAGAATCCAATCCAGCCTGAACGCACTCGTGCAAGAAGACCGAGTTTAAAACAACTCTGGCCGCTGGGTTTAATCCAAATGAAACATTACTGACGCCAAGTGTTGTTTGTACTTGAGGAAACTCGGTCTTCAATGTTCGGATTGCGTTGATAGTTTCTAAGCCATCTCTGCGAGTTTCTTCTTGTCCTGTCGCGATAGGGAAAGTCAGCGCATCAATCAGAATATCGCCAACGTTCATGCTCCAGTTTTCTGTTAAATCATTAATCAACCGTCTAGCAACGCGCAATTTCCATTCGGCAGTACGAGCTTGACCTTCTTCATCAATAGTCAGAGCAACAACTGATGCTCCATGCTCCTTTACCAGCGGCATAATCTTTGCAAATCGAGATGTTGGACCATCGCCATCTTCATAGTTAACAGAGTTAATGACAGATCTTCCGCCGAGGGCTTCTAAGCCGGCTTTGAGAACAAGTGGCTCAGTTGAATCCAGAACGA
>WLCS01000048.1 GCA_009705185.1 Actinomycetota bacterium | reverse complement strand
TGTGCTGGGGCGGATTGGTTCCGACATAGTTGCAGTCTAGTCTTGGGTTATGGCTGAAACAAAAAGCGCAGTATTTGAATCCCACAATCCTGCAACCGGTGAAGTAATTAAATCGTACCCGCAAGCTTCGGAAGCGGAAGTACGTGCAGCAGTGACAGCAGCACGCATTGCATCTGCATCGTGGCGCAATTTAGGTTTCCGAGGTCGTCGAAAAGTCCTACTCAAGTGGAGTGACTATTTACTCGCACATGTTGATGAACTTACTGCAATTGTTTCAGAAGAAACCGGTAAACCAATTAGTGATGCAAAATTGGAAGCAGCATTGGCTGCAGGACATATTGCGTGGGCTGCTCGTCATGCAGAGTCTGTCATGCGCACATCTCATCGTTCACCAGGATTACTGATGGCAAATATGTCTGCAACAGTTGAGCGATCTCCAGTGGGAGTAGTCGGAGTCATTGGCCCATGGAACTATCCCGTCTTCACCCCCCTCGGTTCTATTGCATATGCCTTGGCGGCCGGCAACACAGTTGTATTCAAACCAAGTGAATACACCCCAGGAGTTGGTGTTTTTCTCGCTCAATCCTTTATTGATTCATCATTGCTTGCTGATGTATTCACATGCGTAACAGGACTTGGAGAAACTGGAAAATTCCTTTGTGAAAGTGGAGTAGATAAATTAGCTTTCACCGGTTCTACTCGCACAGCAAAAATTGTCGCTGCGACATGCGCTGCCCATATGACTCCCGTTGTTCTTGAATGTGGCGGAAAAGATCCTGTAATCGTGGCTCACGATGCTGATATCAAACGTGCAGCAGATGCAACGGTGTGGTCTGCATTTTCTAATGCCGGTCAGACTTGTATCGGCGCAGAGCGCGTATATGTCGATGAACGAGTAGCCGATGCCTTTATTGAAAAGGTAGTAGCAATTGCCAAAGATATTCACCCTGGTGCACCTGGTCACGGTAAATACGGTCCAACGACTATGCCTAAACAGATTCCAATTATTCAGAGCCATATCGATGATGCAATTGCACGTGGTGCGAAAGTAATTATGGGTGGCTCTGATTCTGTGAAAGCGCCATTTGTTGAGCCAGTAATTTTCTGCGATGTGCCCGAGGATTCAATTGCGATGACTGAAGAAACTTTCGGGCCGACAATTGCAATTAATAGAGTCAAAGATATGGCCGAAGCAATCGAACTCTCGAATGCAACGAACTACGGCCTAGGCGCATCTGTATGGTCAAAACGAAGTGGTAAGAAAATTGCTTCACAGTTACATACTGGGATGGTTGCAATTAACTCTGTTATCTCATTTGCGGCAGTGGACTCTGTGCCATTTGGTGGAGTAAAAGACAGCGGTTACGGACGAATTCATGGACCAGAAGGAATTCTCGAATTCACATATCCGCGTTCTGTAGTTCGTGCTCGCTTCCAATTACCGATTGCCTTTACAAGTTTCTCTCGATCACAAGGTAGTGACAAATTAATTGTTGGTCTGACTAAGTTCCTCAAAGGACGATTGAGCTAATCTTTAATAACGAGGTGCGTTGCGAGTTCTTTCGGTTCGTGGCCTTCGATTATTTCTCTTGCTCCAGCACGCGTTATGCCAATGTCTGCGATTATCTTCATCGCCATCTAGCCATGCCACTGTATGCGGAGTAGCCATTGGAATTACTTGATCGCACCCGGGGCATCGATAAGGTTTATTTGCTGATGATCCAGTTAACTTTCTAACAACCCACAAACCATTTTCATCTTCTTCAAAACTTTGATTTGATGGATTGAGTGTTGGCCCTTCATCTGAATTCTTAGGCCTACGATTTTTGGGGTAATTCTTACGTGGGCTCATGGAGTTATTTTCTCGCACTTTCTTGCTGAAAGTGACAAGATTGCCATGTGAGCACAGTTATCAGCGTTTCGGGTCTTAAGAAAAGCTACGGCTCCACCACTGCAGTAAATGGCGTGAACCTGGAAATCCAAAAGGGCGAAATCTTTGCGCTCCTTGGTCCAAATGGCGCAGGAAAAACAACGACAGTTGAGATTCTAGAAGGTTTTCGTCACCGCGATTCAGGCGATGTTCGAGTTCTTGATTTTGATCCAGCAACTAAAGGTCATGCTGGTCAGGCCTGGAGAGATCGAATCGGCATTGTTCTGCAATCAACAAATGATGCTGGAGATTTGACTGTCTTTGAATCAGTTTCGCATTTTGCACATTATTACGGCAGCCCTAAAGATCCGCGTGAAGTGATTGAACTCGTGGGACTCTCTGAAAAATCTGATGCACTGGGGCGCACTCTTTCGGGTGGGCAGCGTCGTCGATTAGATGTTGCTCTAGGAATTATTGGAAATCCTGAAGTCATTTTCTTAGACGAGCCCACAACAGGCTTTGATCCAGAAGCACGACGTGCATTTTGGGCGCTCATTAAAAATTTGCGTGATGAAGGCGCGACTATCTTGCTGACAACTCACTACTTAGATGAAGCTGAAGCCCTTGCCGATCGCGTAGCTGTGATTAACAATGGTCAAATTATTGAGGTTGCTACACCTGATCAACTAGGCGGACGCGCCACATCGCTTGCAACGATTAATTGGCGCGAGGGTGGGGAGCTTATGACTGAACGCTCTGCGCATCCAACAGAATTCGTGAAGAAACTTTCAGAGAAATTTAGTGGTGAAATTCCTGAACTCAGTGTTAAGCGCGCTTCACTGGAAGATATCTATTTGGAAATGATTGGGGGAACCCATGAATAAGTCTTCTGGCAAATCACCCACTGCTATTTCAATCGGTATTGAGCGAGGCAAGTTGGAAATCAAACAGTTTATGCGCCAACGTGAATCTGTTGTTTTCACCATGCTATTCCCGCTTATCCTCTTAGCTATTTTTGGATCAGTATTTTCAAACTCAATCGCTAAAGGTGTGACATTTAGTCAGTACTTTGTTGCTGGCATGATTGCATCAGGCCTTGTAAACACTGGTTTCCAACAACTTGCAATCATGATTCCGGTGGAGCGAGACTTTGGAACCCTCAAGCGTCTTCGTGGAACTCCGATGCCAGCAAGTAGTTACTTCATCGGTAAATCAATTCTCGTCACCTTAAGTATGTTGATTCAAGTTGCTCTGCTTCTTGCTGCAGGCGTCATTTTCTTCGGGGTCAACCTTCCTACAACCGGCGAAAAGTGGCTACTGCTAGCAGCTCTCTTAATTCTTGGAAGTGCGTGTTCAACTATTCTTGGGATCGCTTTTTCAAATGTTCCAAAGAGCGGACGAGGCGCATCTGCAGTCGTGTCCCCCGTTGTGATTGTTCTTCAATTCTTTAGTGGAGTTTTCTTCATCTTCACTGATCTTCCACATTGGATGCAACAAGTTGCAGCAATTTTTCCACTTAAATGGATGACTCAAGGTGCGCGTTCTGTATTCCTTCCAGACTCATTTGCTACGCGTGAAGTTGCCGGCAATTGGGAAACTGGCAAAACCTTTGCCATTATTGCTGCATGGCTGGTTCTGGGATTACTGTGGGCAATTCGCAGCTTCAAATGGGAACGCGACTGAGAAAACTCTCGCTCTTTTTAGTCCTGGCTTTAACTTTCACTACTTCTGCAGCATCGGCAGCGACTAAGAAACCATCGCCCAAACCGACAGTGAAGGTCACGGCCAAAGCCACGGCTAAGGCAACAGCGACAACTAAAGCAACAACTAAAGCAACAACGACAGTGAAGGCGTCTTCGAAACCGAAACCAAAGCCGAAACCAAAACCTCGCAAGAAGAAAAAGAAGGTGAAGCTTTCTCCATCGCCTCGACCAAAGTGGCCACCTGCAGGTTTTGCATTTGAATCAGGTGTGTACGCAAAAGTTCCTACAAGCAAACAATTAGTTGGCGTGATCTCTGCCAGTGGAGCCCTGTCTTCGAAGATTAAAGAGTGCAGCAAATTTGTTTGTGGCGCTGTTCAAGTTGCCGCAGAGCCTGGGTGCCTATGGTGGGAAGTAAATTCAAGAGTTTTCTCAAGAGATAAAGTCTTGCTCGGCAAGCTACGTACTATTGGAAGCACCAGTGCTGCCCGTGATATCAAAACAATTCTCTTGGTGTCTCCAGAGCCAATTGAAACCCTCGAGTACATCAGCGATATTGAAGTTATCTGTCATCAAGAAGCTAAGCCAGATGGGATCGAGAGTTTCACCTATTCAAAGGTGACTGAGTAAATGCTCGGCGGAGTTAACAATCAACTTTTCTTTATGAGTCTTGCCGGTTTTCCGGTGGTTTTATTCTTAATTTTCATTTTAAAGTGGACTTCGGCACGTGGAAAATCATTGGTTGAAAGAGTTCCTGTCCAAGGTAGCCCCGATCAGTACGGAACTTTGGTTGCTGTTGCCAATCCTGCAAATCACATCGAAGGTGAAATTCTTAGACAGAAATTGGTTGCCGTCGGAATCAGGGCAACGCTGACGCAAACCAATGAAGGCCCTCGCATTTTTGTATTCCCGCAGGAAGAAAGCGCTGCTCGCGCCCACCTGAAGAGTTTTTAAAACTAGCGATTAGCTCCTGGAACCCAGAGCTGGTCGCCAATTTCTTTATTTGCTACACGTGCAAGTACGAATAACAAATCTGAACAACGGTTGAGATATTTCGCAGTCAGTGGATTTACACCACCGCCGAATGCGTGAATCGCGGCCCATGTGCGGCGTTCCGCGCGGCGAACAACTGTGCGAGCAACATGTAGATGTGCGGCTGCTGGTGTTCCTGATGGAAGTACAAATGAACGAAGAGCTTCTAGATCTTTGTTGTACTTATCGATTTGCTCTTCAAGATAAACAACTTGAGATTCAAGAACACGCAAAGGTTCGAATGCTGGTGAATCTACAACTGGTGTGCAGAGATCAGCACCGACATCGAAGAGATCATTTTGAATGCGCACTAAGAGCGCGCGTACATCTTCGGTTAATTCATCAGTTGCAAGCACTACACCGATTGTTGAATTGGCTTCATCAACAGTTGCATATGCTTCAAGGCGAGGGTCATTTTTTGAGGTACGGCTCATATCTCCTAGAGATGTAGTTCCGTCATCGCCAGTCTTTGTGTAAATACGCGTTAAATTAACCATGTCCATAGCCTATAAGTAGACTTCGGATATGGCATCTTCGTCCCACGACCGCTTCCGGATTACCGGTGGCTGCCGCCTTTCGGGTGAAGTAACTGTCACGGGTGCAAAGAATTCGGTCTTAAAACTCATGGCCGCCTCACTTTTGGCTGTAGGCAAGACCACAATCCGCAATGTTCCAGATATTGCTGACGTTGAAATCATGTCAGATCTTCTTACGCGTCTTGGATGTTCTGTGCACCATCAGAACGACACCGTAACAATCGATGTACCTAAAGAACCTTTGCATCGCGCAGATTACGATCTCGTTCGCAAGATGCGCGCATCGATTAACGTACTTGGCCCGCTCGTGGCACGCGTTGGAAAAGCTGAAGTCGCACTTCCTGGTGGAGATGCAATCGGTTCACGCGGATTAGATTTTCATATCAAGGGCCTTGAATCACTCGGCGCCAAAGCGCATGTAGAACACGGATACGTTGTTGCAGAAGCTCCAAATGGCTTAACCGGAACTTCTATCTCTTTAGATTTCCCATCTGTTGGTGCGACAGAGAATTTAATGACTGCAGCTGTCTTGGCAACTGGCGTAACAACTATTGATAACGCAGCCCGCGAACCTGATTTAGTTGATTTAGGTGAATTCCTTATTGGTATGGGTGCAAAGATTGACGGCCTTGGTTCACCGACAATCACAATTACTGGCGTAAAAGAATTGAAGCCAACTGATCACACAACAGTCACTGATCGCATCATCGCTGGAACTTGGGCCTTTGCTGCTGCTATGACTCAAGGTGATATCACGATTCACGGGGGCAGAGCCGACCATATGGAAGTCATGCTCGAAAAACTTACCTCTGCGGGTGCGATTGTTACATCAACGCAAGATGGTGTGCGCGTTCAAATGAATCAACGTCCGAAGGCAATTGATGTTGCAACACTTCCCTATCCAGGATTTGCTACAGATCTCTTGCCTTTTATTATTGGAATGAATGCAATTGCAGAAGGACATTCAATCGTCACTGAAAACGTCTTCGAATCTCGCTTCATGTTTGTTAACGAACTTATGCGTCTTGGCGCACAGATCACTGTCGATGGCCACCACGCCTCTATAGATGGTATTCCACAGCTATCTGGAGCACCTGTCGAGGCTACAGATATTCGAGCAGGAGCCGGTCTAGTTCTTGCTGCGCTGGTTTCCGATGGAGAGACAACTGTCGATGGCGCATTTCATATAGATCGTGGATACCCAAACTTTGCCGAGCAATTAGTTGCACTCGGCGCAAAAGTCACAAGAGAGTAATTATCTAGAAGTAATTTTTCGTGCAAGAAATCTAATAGTAAATGTAATTGCTAATCCAATCATCACGCAAAATGAAGTAACAACTAAGTTTCCGTCATTATCTGACATGTAGAGAATTCGACTTCCGGAGATGCCAAGAATTACGCCGATAACTATGGCGCCTCTGTTTTTTCTTACGAAATCTTTAATTTACAGACTCTGTAAGAATTGAAACGCGATCGTTTGATACTGATAAGAAGCCGCCTTGGACAGTGAACTCCTGTGTTGTTCCGTCTACGCCTTTAATACTGACAGCTCCGTCGACTAGTACGCCAAACAAAGGTGAGTGACCTGGAAGAACTCCGAGATCTCCTTCTGTGGTGCGAGCAGAGACAAAAGTTGCCTCGCCTGACCACACCTGTTGTGTTGGCGATACTAGTGCGACGTTAAGAGCCATTTTTACTTCTTCGCCAATTCAGCTGCATTGCGCTCGACATCGT
>WLCS01000047.1 GCA_009705185.1 Actinomycetota bacterium | reverse complement strand
TTCGATAGGCGCGATATCTCTATCTGCATAATCAGTTTCGCGTTGACCAATTGAGTTCAGCGCAATGTGGCGAGAGACTGCAACGACATCTCCAAGAATTGCTGAAGCTGTTGGTTGTCCACCTGCACCGCGGCCGTAGAACATCAGTGGTCCGGCAGATTCTGCTTCGATGAAGACAGCATTAAATGCATCGCGAACGGATGCAAGCGGGTGACTCTTATCAATCATCACTGGGTGAACGCGCACAGAAATTTCATCGGCTGGCGTGAGTTCTGCAATTGCGAGTAATTTGATGACGTGGCCCATCGATTTTGCAATCGCAACGTCTTCTAGAGTGATGTGTGAAATTCCTTCACGGTAGACATCGCTGACAGTTACGCGAGTGTGAAATGCCAAACCTGACAAAATTGCCGCTTTCGCTGCAGCATCGAATCCTTCGATATCGGCAGTTGGATCTGCTTCGGCGTAACCAAGTGCTTGAGCCTCTTTAAGTACATCTGCAAATTCGCGATTATCTTCGTGCATCTTTGTCAGAATGTAATTTGTTGTGCCGTTAACGATTCCCATAAGACGTGTAACGAAATCGCCAGCTAAAGAATCGCGCAGTGGTCGAATAATTGGAATCGCGCCAGCAACTGAAGCTTCATAGTAGATGTCTTCACCTTTTGCATATGCAGCAGTAAATAGATCTGCTCCGTGGCTTGCTAGTAAAGCTTTATTAGCCGTAACAATTGATTTGCGGTTATTGATCGCTGTCATTGCTAATTCGCGCGCAGGTTCGATTCCACCCATTACTTCGATAATCAAATCAATTTCAGGATCGTTAACAATTGAAAAAGGATCAGTAGTAAATAGTGCAGGGTCTAAGCCTGGGTAATCCTTAATTGTGCGAACTGCAATACGAGTAAGTTCGATGCGAACACCAGCACGAGTTGAAAGTTCTTCAGTGTCTTCAAGCAGTAAACGTGCGACTTGGCTGCCAACAACGCCGCAGCCGAGCATGCCGACGCGAACTGGTTTATCTGCTGGGCTCATTTGCCTATTCTTTCACATCAAGTGCGAGCAGATCTGCCTCATTTTCTCGACGAACAATTACGCGGGCTTTTCCATCTTTTACGGCAATAACTGGTGGTTTTGGCACGTGGTTGTAATTACTTGCCATGCTTCGGCCATATGCGCCAGTTGCTGGGGTAGCAATTAGATCACCTGGTGCAATATCTGAAGGTAATTGAATGTCCTTAATAATAATGTCACCAGTTTCGCAATGTTTTCCTACAAGTCTTGATAAAGCTGTAGGTGCAGTTGATAAACGTTGAGCAATAATCGCTGTGTACTCCGCATCGTATAAAGCAGTGCGTGCGTTATCGCTCATGCCTCCATCGACTGAAATGTATTTGCGAACGTGTCCACCATCAACGACAACATCTTTTACAGTGCCTACTTCATACAGAGTAAACATTGTTGGGCCCACAATATTTCGACCTGGCTCAAGTGAAACCTGCGGCATAGCCAGGTTGTACTTTGCACATGCATCGGTGACAGCTTTGTGAATTGCAGGTAACACATCTGTTGGTTCGACAGTAACTTCGCCTTGGATATATGCGATTCCAAATCCTCCACCTAAATCAAGTTCAGGCAATTCGTGGTTATAGAAGTCACGATATTTCGCCATGAAACCCATAAGTCGATCTGTTGCAATTTCATGCGCTTCAGATCCAAAAATTTGTGAGCCGATATGGCAATGCACGCCACGGAGTTCAAGTTCTGGGTGCGCGCTCACTGCTTCTACTGCAGACCATGCCGCACCTGATGCGATGGAGAATCCGAATTTCACATCTTCATGTGCAGTAGAGATTTTCTCGTGGGTGTGGGCTTCAATTCCTGGTGTTAATCGAAGCATCACTGCTTGTCTGACACCGTGCTTCTTTGCTGCAGCGGCTACGCGCTCTACTTCAAAAAGTGAATCGATCACAATTGACTTAACGCCTACAGAAACTGCGCGATCAATTTCAGAGACAGATTTGTTGTTTCCATGGACTTCAATCTTGGAAGGGCTGATTCCGCCAGCGAGTGCAACTGCTAATTCGCCACCTGTGCAAACATCGATTCCGATTCCGATATCTGCAATCCACTGAGCTACCGCAGTGCAAATAAATGATTTAGCTGCATAGAAAACCGTGCCTGCATGTTCTCCAAATTGATTTTGCAATCCGTTATGCCAAGCAAGTGCGCGGGACTTGTATGCATCTTCATCGATAAAAAATGATGGTGTACCGAACTCTTTTGCCAGCGCGGATGCAGAAACTCCTGCAAGAGAAAGGGTGCCATCTGCAAGTGAAACATTCTTAGACCACATTGATTACATCCTCTCCGGTGCAGAAACACCTAATAGCTCAAGCCCATTTGCTAGCACTTGCATAGTCGCTGCTGACAAGGCAGCACGAGCTGAATGTATTGCTGAAATTGTTTCATCACCTAAAGGCAACACGCGACAATCGGCATAGAAACCGTGATAAACCCCAGCTAGTTCTTCAAGATAACGTGCAACACGATGTGGCTCTCGGAACTCGGCGGCACTTGCCACTACACGAGGAAATTCAGCGAGTGCGCCCAGTAATTCGTTTTCACGATCATGCGTAAGTTGCGAAGGATCGAAACCATCGAGACCAGAAGTGATTCCTAATTCAGCTGTATTGCGAAGCACGGCGGCGATGCGAGCATGCGCATACTGAACGTAATAAACAGGATTGTCATTTGTATTGCGTCGCAATACATCGATATCCATCACCATTGGCGTATCTACTGGATAGCGAATGAGCGTGTAACGAGCAGCATCTACGCCCACTTTTTCGACAAGTTCTTCAAGGGTGATAATCGTTCCGGCTCGCTTAGAAAGTTTAAGCTCTTCGCCACCCTCCATGATTTTTACTAATTGACCGATCATTATTTCTACGTTGTATAGAGGATCATCTCCTGCGCATGCGGCAGTTGCCTTTAATCTATGAATATAACCATGGTGATCTGCGCCCAACATATAAATACAAATATCAAAACCGCGTTCACGCTTATTAATGTAGTACGCAGTATCTGATGCAAAATAAGTGAGATCACCATCTTCTTTAATGATCACGCGATCTTTATCGTCACCAAAGTCGGTTGTGCGAAGCCACACTGCCCCAGCTTCTTCAAAGACATGTCCCTGTGCGCGAAGTTTCTCGACCGCATGTTCAACAGCGCCTGATTCATGAAGTGAACGCTCTGAAAACCAAATATCAAAAGTGGTGTGGAAAGTTTCTAGCACGCGTTGTTGCTGCGCTAATTGAACTTTGTAGGCAGCTTCGCGAAAATCTTCAGAGGATGAAATTCCGGGATTGGCCGCAGTAACTTCTTTTGCTAAATCTGCAATGTAATTTCCTTGGTAACCATCTTCCGGAATCGGTTTTCCTTGCGCAGATGCCTGAACAGATTGCCCAAATAAATCCATCTGGCGACCACGGTCATTAATGTAAAACTCTCGAATGACATCGGCGCCAGCTGCGCTCAGTACGCGTCCAAGAGAATCGCCTACCGCTGCCCATCGAGTGTGACCAAGATGAAGTGGGCCAGTTGGGTTTGCGCTAATAAATTCAAGATTTATTTTTACGCCAGCAAGTGCGCGACCGTGCCCGTATTGAGATTTCGCAGAAAGAATTGTGCGCACTAGTTCTGCTTGGCTTGCTCGATCGAGCGTGATGTTTATAAATCCTGGACCGGCGATATCAACTCGTGAAACTCCTGCAATTGAAGCAATTGCAGCCTGCAAAATTGTTGCAATCTCACGGGGATTTTTTCCTGCAGCTTTTGCTAATTGCAGTGCGATTGAAGTCGCATAGTCACCATGATCACGATTCTTTGGTCGTTCAAGAGTGATGGATGCAGGGGCGTCTCCAGAAATTTCACCACGAGCAAAAGCTTCTGAAACTGCCACCTGTATCTGCGCAGCCAACTGATCAGTGAGCGAGGCTCCGCTTGATGACTCGTGAGGCGACATTGTGCAAGGTTACCGGCTCAGCCCTACGCGCCACCTCTATTTTGATTCAACGGGTACTTACCCGTAATCTTCTCTCATATCTCAAGGAGAAATCTTTTTGATACGCGGGAGTGGTGAAATGGCAGACACGCAAGTCTTAGGAACTTGTGCTTCGGCGTGCGGGTTCAAGTCCCGCCTCCCGCACCAGCTAGACATATTTTCGAATTAATAACTATGGCAAAACAATCTCCGGCTAAAGCCAAGAAACTCCGTGGCGAAGCTATGCGTGCAGCTGCTGCAAGAAAAGCTGCAAAGGCTTCAAGTAATTGCGCAGTTACCAATGGCGAAGTCGATCTCGGTGCATATGCAGAAGTTGATGGCGCATGGAAAGAAATTGGGTTGGCTGCGCCCGCAAGGCGAGCTCTCATTGATGAGGGTCTCTATAAATTGAGCGACCTACGTAAAGTGTCAATCGATCTCGTAAAAGACCTGCACGGAATGGGTCCCAATGCGATTCGCATATTAATTAATGAGATGAAAAAGAAAGATCTCTCTTTTCGTAAGTAGCAAGCGGAGTACTTGCAAAGAGCATGCAAGAACTAATTACCCGCAATTTTTAATTTTTAAACCGGTTGGCTATTCTTCAGGCGTTCACGAGTTCTACGTATTAGCCCCGGCTTAGTAGACGGCAACCCTCCACCGCGGTGGGGTGCTCCGGGTGACGAACAGGTCAGATTTCTGACAAGCGCTTTTGTTAATGAACTTAATCGCTTATCGAATTTCTGACACCTACTGCGATGGAGATTATTAATGTCAAACAATTGGTCTTTTGAAACTCTTCAAATTCATGCAGGACAAACTGCAGATCCAACTACAGGTGCTCGTGCACTTCCGTTGTATCAGACAACTGCATACGAATTCAGAGATACAACACATGCAGCGAATCTATTTGGACTTGCAGAGCTTGGAAACATTTACACACGAATCATGAATCCAACTCAGGATGCAGTCGAACAACGTCTTGCTGCTCTCGAAGGTGGAGTCGCAGCACTTCTGCTTGCTTCTGGTTCTGCAGCAACAACATTTGCGATTCTCAATGTTGCCGAAGCCGGAGATCACATTGTTTCTAGTCCAAGCTTGTATGGTGGCACATACAACCTTTTCCACTACACACTTCCAAAATTCGGTATTGAAGTAACTTTTGTCGATGATGCAAACAACCCAGAGTCATGGAAGAAAGCTGTAAAGCCAAATACAAAGGCGTTCTTCGGTGAAACTATTGCAAATCCAAAGAATGAAATCCTGGATATTCAGGCGGTTGCAGATGTTGCCCATTCAGTGGGCGTTCCACTCATCGTAGATAACACAGTTGCAACACCATACTTAATTAAGCCAATTGATTTCGGTGCAGATGTAGTTGTTCACTCTGCAACAAAATTCCTTTCTGGCCACGGCAATGCAGTGGTGGGCGCGATTATTGATGCTGGTAAATTCGATTACGCACAACATCAAGATCGATTCCCAGGATTTAATAAGCCAGACCCTAGCTACCACGGCCTTGTGTTTTCACAGGCTCTTGGAGTTGGTTCTGCATTCGGTGCAAACCTTTCTTACATCTTCAAGATTCGCTTGCAACTACTTCGTGATGTGGGAGCAGCAGTTTCTCCATTCAACGCATGGTTACTTGCTCAAGGACTTGAGACACTTTCACTTCGCATCGAACGTCACATTGAAAATGCAAAAGCTGTAGCAACATGGCTTGAAGCGCATCCAGATGTCGAGAAAGTTAACTACGCAACTCTTCCATCTTCTCCTTGGCATCAACTCGCCAAGAAGTATTCACCAAAAGGTTCAGGTGCGGTTCTTTCATTCGAACTCAAAGGTGGCGTAGAAGCGGGTAAGAAGTTTGTTGAATCTCTAGAACTATTCAGCCATGTGGCAAACATTGGTGACGTTCGTTCTTTGGTAATTCACCCTGCGACTACAACTCACTCACAACTCTCACCATCGGAACAACTTGAAGCCGGAGTAACACCTGGTCTAGTTCGTCTGAGCTTAGGTCTTGAAAATATTGTAGATATCAAGGCTGATCTTGAAGCAGGCTTTAAAGCCACTAAGGGATAAAAGAGTTAAGAACTACACAAAGAAACTGTAAGCAAGTAAGAGGACGCCGCACGATATTCCAATCGCTGCGGCGTTCTTGCTTTGCAACCAGTTCTTTCCACCATCAGTAAATGATGTGAGCAGAAGAAGTAAGCCAGGAATAATTAAAACTAAACTCTTCATTAAATTGCCGTCATGACCAGTCTGGTATCGCAAGTTAATGAGTCCAATTGCGAGCGCTGCATACGCGCCCATTCGAAAGTTATTTACTCGCTGCATGTTCATGCCTCGATAATAAAGCAGAAGGGCGCCGGTTTCCCGACGCCCTTCCCTAATTAATGTAATTAATTAGTGATCTGCTGGCATGCCTTCAGCATGTGACTTCATGCGAGCGATCTTCAAGATTGTTAGACCGAATACACACTTTGCAAGTACGTCTGCAACTGTGTAACCAACCTGAACACCTACGAATGATGACGCTGTTGGGTCGCCGTTCATTCCAAGGATGTATGAAATTGGGTATACGCCCCATGTTGCAATGAGAAGAAGACGTAGACGTCCTACAGTCTCACCAACACCTGCTGGCTGACGTTCCAATGACTTTCCAAGCTCAACGAATAGTACGTAGAGGATGTAAAGGAATGGAATTGTTGAAAGAACACCGTAAAGAATTGCTGTGTTCTTATCTGATGAAATTTCACCTGGGTAACCAAGTGCGATCATCGCAGCTGATGCTGGAACTAGGCGCATGATAAGTGACTTTGAAACTTCCTTAG
>WLCS01000046.1 GCA_009705185.1 Actinomycetota bacterium | reverse complement strand
TTCAAAGACATGGGTGTGGCAACAAGCTCCAACACATTCTTTAGATCACTGGGTTCAGTTTTCGGAACCGCAGCTTTTGGAACAATCCTTACAAACCGTTTAGGACATTACCTGCTTAGCTCAGGATTTGATCCTGCACAGGCAGAGTTGATCCAGAACAACACCGCTGCAATTGGTGCACTTTCTCCTGAAGGAAGAGTCAGCGCACTTGAGGCATTTGTGAATTCATTCCACATGGTTTTCCTCGTAGCCGCACCAGTAGTTGCGATTGGTTTCGTTGTTGCACTCTTCTTGCGTGAGACACCACTTCGCACAAATGCTGATTATGCATCTGCACGAAATGAAGCAGCAGGCGAGGCTCTCGGTTAAATCGAGAGCGATTCGTTGGCTTTTGTGAAACCTAAGTTCACCAACCCCTTTGCGGAATTTCCGCGAGAGGTTGGTGTTCTTGTTTTTGCGTCATTTTTCGTTGCAGTAGGTTTTGGAATCATTGCTCCTACGATTCCACTCTTTGCTCGATCATTTGGTGTAAATCATGCGCAAGTGGGTGCAATAATTTCTGCATTCGCATTAGCGCGATTCTCCGCAGGGCTTGTTTCAGGAAAACTTGTAGATCATTTCGGCGAACGATTAATTTATTCAACTGGTATCGGATTTGTAGCAATCACTTCATTTGCTGCTGGTATGGCACAAAATTATGAGCAGCTACTTGTTTTCAGAGCAGCAGGCGGATTTGGCTCTTCCATGTTCTCTGTTGCTGCTGGTTCTATTCTCCTTCGCGCAGTAGATGATGATCATCGTGCGCGCGCTCAATCTCTATATAACGGTTCATTTCTGATTGGCATGATGGCAGGGCCAGTTGTAGGTGGCGCACTTTCAGGATTTTCACTCAGAGCTCCACTGCTTATATATGGAGTTCTCCTTGTTGGTGCAAGTGCATCAGGTGCCGTACTGCTGCGGCATTCAAAACTCGCAGCAAAACCTACAGAGACTCAAGTAAGAGCGGCTGTTTCGTTGAAGAGCGCACTTGCGCTGAAGCCATACAGAATTGCGCTCGTTATTTCTTTCTGCACCTCGTGGTCTCTCTTTGGAATGAGTCGTTCTACGCTGCCACTATTTATGGTGGAGGACGTCAAAGTTAGCCCTAGTTTGATGGGGCTTGGGTTTACTGTCACGACAATTATTCAAGGAGCATTTCTGCTCAAGGCAGGAAAGCTCTCCGACCTCAATGGACGAAAGTATTCAGCAATCTTCGGAACCTCACTACTGGCGCTCTTTTCTGCTGCATTGTTTTTCACAGTGAACTTCTGGATGTTTCTTATCGCATGCATCGTGGTTGGTTTTGGTGGGGCTTTTCTTTCAACAACGCCCTCATCAATTGTTGGTGATGTTCTTGAAGGTAAGGGCGGACAAGTGATCGGACTCTTTCAAATGTCAGGAGATGCGGGAGCTATGGTCGCACCGCTGATACTCGGGATAATTTCTGACCACTATGGGTTTAGGCCAGCTTTTGCTCTTACTGCAGGGCTGATGTTGGTTGCAGTTGCTGTATCAATAAAATTGCCCGAGACGCGGGCTTCGCATCTCGGGCAACCTTAGTTAATTACGCTTTAGTCGCGACCTCGAAGTATCGAAAGTAAACGCAATACTTCCATGTAAAGCCATACGAGTGTGACCATCAAACCAAACGCACAGCGCCATGATTCCTCTTGTGGAACTCCGGCAGCAACTGCTTTTTCAATTTGATCTAAATCCATCACAATAAACATTGAAGCAAGTGCTACTCCACCTACAGCGATGAGAAGTCCAAGGCCTCCACTTGGGAAGCCTGTAAAAATTGTGATGATTCCGAAGACGAGATATCCAATGAGTGAACCCATCAAGACTCGTGTGAATTTTGGAGTTACTCTAATTTTTCCGCTGCGGTATGCGATAAGCACGCCACCAAATGCGCATGCAGTTGCGATCACAGCTTGTCCGACGATTCCGTCGTATGCCTGATCATAAATGCGGCTGATTGTGCCGAGCGCTAATCCTTGAGCTGCTGCATATGCAATTACTAACGCAGGGCGAACTTTCTTAGAAAATGAGTTGACCATTGCAAGAATGAATCCACCGACAAGTCCGATGAGTGCAAGTGTTGGGCTATTTGCGCGCCAAGCAAAAGTTCCAACGGCAACAAGAACTGCAAAGAGTCCTGCTGTCTTAATGACAACATCGTCAATTGACATTGGTGCAGAAGTTGGACGACTCTCTAAAGTATTGAGGTCGCGTGATCCGATTTCTTGCGGGTTGATACGAGCGAAACCGCGGCCGCTAAGGACTGGGTTAGAACTGCGCATTAATTTCTCCTTCTAGAGTTTTCTCGGTACGGGAAGGTGCTCCCGTGCGAGATATAACGTACGGCAAAGGTGGAATATTTCCAGTCGGAATGGCTTTAAATACGCTCAGCAAAGCGGTGATAAGCGGCGCTCCACTGTAATTCGCGTCTAAATTCCCGAATGCGGGTCTCGTCGTCGATGATCACGTGCTCGACCTTCGCCATGCGGGCAAAGTCTTCAATCGCTTCGAGTGAGACTGAGTTAGTCAAAACAGTGTGGTGCGAACCGCCTGCAAGCATCCACGCCTCTGCACTAACTTCTAGAGTTGGCTTTGGCTCCCACACTGCATGCGCAACTGGCAACTTTGGAAGAGCTTCGTTTGGTTCGACAACTTTAATTTCGTTGCTGATGATGCGGAAACGATCTCCCATATCTACAAGACACACAACACGTGCATCTGCAGGGTTTGCAGTGAAGACCATACGTACTGGATCTTCTTTTCCGCCGATTCCAAGTGGGTGAATTTCAATTTTTGGTTTTTGCTTTGTAATTGTTGGGCAGACTTCGAGCATGTGCGCACCAAGAATCTTTGGCGTACCTGGGCCGAAGTGATAGGTGTAATCCTCCATAAATGAAGTTCCACCACCAGCTGGAGTCATTGATTTAAGAATCGCACCGAGTGCCGATGTCTTCCAATCGCCTTCTCCACCAAATCCATAACCCATCTCCATCAAACGCTGTACAGCAAGTCCTGGAAGTTGCTTGAGCGCACCGAGATCTTCGAAGTTGCTTGTGAATGCATCAAAGCCGCCATCTTTCATGATTTTATGAAGTGCAAGCTCTTGCTTTGCTGCATAAACCAGTGAGTCATGGCGCGCGCCACCTCGCTTGAGCTCTGCAGCTACGTCGTAAAGTTTTTCGTACTCATCGCAAAGTTTTTCTGCATCTGCATCGGAAACCTTTGAAACTGCATCAACGAGAAAGTTGACGCCGTAATTTTCAATCGACATACCGAATTGAAGTTGTGCAGATACTTTGTCGCCATCAGTAACTGAAACGAATCGCATATTGTCGCCAAAACGTGCCAACTTAAGATTTTGAGATTTATTCCAACCAATTGTTGCCCAAGCCCATGCATCAAGATGCTTATGTACGTCCGCTGATCCTGGCTCGCCCACAACAATCTTGTGAGGAACACCGACGCGTGCAACTGCATGGGCGTATTCGCGATCTCCATGCGCAGCTTGATTGAGGTTCATGAAGTCCATATCAATAGTTGCCCATGGCAGCGATTGATTTGCCTGAGTATGTAAGTGCAGTAGTGGCTTACGTAGAAGATCTAGGCCCTGAATCCACATCTTTGCAGGTGAAAATGTGTGCATCCATGTGATGACACCGATGCAGTTTGGTTCGCTAGAAGCGTCAAGCATTGCTTGCTTGATATCGGCAGTGTTCTTAAGAGTTGGCTTCCAAATAATTTCCACTGGAGCTTTGAGATCCTTAGAAATTCTTGCGACAACCTCCTTAGATTGCGCAGCCACTTGTTCAAGAGTTTCAGGGCCGTACAAATCCTGACTACCGGTCAAGAACCAAATTTGCTTCATTGCAATTCCTCTACTGTAGATAAAACGAAAGTGTGTAGTTCAGGACTACTTGGTGCGGCGCTTGCTCCACACGTCAAAGGCCACTGCAAGAAGAAGCACTAAACCTTTAATTGTCATCTGGAAGTCAGAGCCAACTGAATTCAAGTTCATTCCGTTACCGAGAACTCCTTGAATCATTCCACCGACGATTGAGCCGGTAACTGTTCCTACGCCACCTTGGACTGCTGCTCCACCAATAAATACAGATGAAATTGCATCAAGTTCGAATCCATCTCCTGCCTTTGGTACAGCGGAGTTCATACGCGCTGAGATCAAAATACCGGAAAGAGCTGCGAGGCCACCCATATTCACAAAGAGCCAGAAGTTAACGCGACGTACGTTAATTCCTGAAAGTACCGCAGCGTGAAGATTTCCACCGATTGCATAAATGTGACGGCCGAAAGTTGTCTTCTTCATGATCACTGTGTAAACAACAATTAAGAATGTAAGCAACACGAGAGTCCAAGGAATACCGTTTGCGCGGCTGAGCTGAACGCCAACATAACCAACCATCACAGCCAAAATTGCATTCTTCACAAAGAACCATGTGCGAGGTTCTACTGCCTGGCGATACTTGATGCGACCACGACGAGTAGCAAATGATTGCAACAGCAAAGCAAGAATTCCTACAGCTGTAATAACTAGTGCTGTCGCATTGTAATTTTCGATTCCAAGGCTTGTTCCTAGCGTGTTCTCTTTATCAACAAAGCCGTTTCCGATTGCTCGGTAGTTATCTGGAAATGGTCCAATATTTGTATTTTGAAGAGTCATCAGCGCAAGTCCGCGGAACAAAAGCATTCCCGCAAGAGTCACGATAAATGCTGGAATACCAATATATGCAACCCAGAATCCTTGCCACATTCCAACGAGGCCACCAACTAGCACTGCACCGAGAATTGCTGCCCACCAAGGCAGAGCTGGCAACCAACCCCAACCAGATTGTTCAAGCGGGCGTACTGCAAGAATTCCTGCGACAGCGCCAATAAAACATGCAACTGATCCGACAGATAAGTCGATGTGTCCAGCAATAATGATCATGACCATACCGATTGCGAGAACGAGGATGTAACCGTTCTGTACTACAAGGTTGGACCAGTTATCTGGCGTGATCGATGCATGGTTCGGAGTTGTTATCGAAAAGAAAGCAACAAGAGCTACCAGCGCGATGAAGATCGCATTCTGACGAAGATCTACTCCGTCAAGTCTCTGGCGTAGTTTTCCTTCACTACCGAATGTATCTTTTAATTTAGACATTGCTATCTTCCTTTGCCTTCGTCATATATTGCATGAGCAATTCAGGAGAGAAATCTTTGCGTGCAACTTCTCCGGTAATTACACCTTCAGCGATCGCGTAGATACGATCACAGATTCCGATGAGCTCGGGGAGCTCACTTGAAATCACGAGTACTGCTTTTCCTTCTGATGCCAATCTTTGAATAATCGTATAAATCTCATACTTGGCGCCCACATCGATTCCACGAGTTGGCTCGTCAAGAATAAGAATCTCTGGATTTACGTTAATCCACTGGCTTAGAACAACTTTCTGCTGATTTCCGCCAGAGAGTTTTCCAACAATTGAGTTAGGTGAAGGCGCTTTGATATTCATAGAGTCGCGGTATTCGCTTGCGACTTTATATTCCTCGTTATCGTTAACTAATCCACGCTTCACGAATTTTTCAAGTGATGCAAGTGAAATATTGCGTTTGATGTCGTCGATGAGATTAAGACCAAAGCGCTTACGGTCTTCAGTTGAATAAGCGATTCCGGAATCAATTGCAGAGCGGACATTCTTTACATTCGCTGGCTTGCCATTAACAAATACATTCCCAGAAATCTTTGCGCCCCAGCTATGGCCGAATACGCTTCGTGCTAATTCTGTGCGACCTGCTCCCATAATGCCGGCTAGTCCTACAATTTCACCAGCATTCACATGCAAATTAGCGCGATCAACAACTACGCGACTGATGTCATCTGGATGGTGCACGGTCCAGTCTTCAATTCTGAAAACTTCTGCGCCAACTTTTGGATCACGAGCTGGGTATCGGTTATTCATTTCGCGACCAACCATGCCTTTAATGATGCGCTCTTGATCAAGTGCTACACCCTGCATCTGCAGAGTTTCAATGACATGGCCATCTCGAATAATCGTTGTCTTATCTGCGATTGCTGCAATCTCGTTGAGTTTGTGAGAAATGATGATGCAGGTCATTCCTTGGCTCTTGAATTGACGCAAGAGATCTAAAAGGTGTTCAGAGTCTGCATCATTAAGGGCTGCAGTTGGTTCATCCAGAATAAGCAATTTTACTTTCTTGGAAACAGCTTTTGCGATTTCTACAAGCTGTTGCTTTCCTACACCGATTCGGTTTACTGGAGTATTTGGATCTTCAGAAAGTCCAACCTTTGCAAGAAGTTTTTGTGCCTCAAGATTGGTCTTGTTCCAGTCAATTAAACCCTTGCTTTTAATTTCGTTGTTAAGAAAAATGTTTTCAGCGATGGACAGATGGGGACTAAGCGCCAACTCTTGGTGAATGATTACGATTCCAAGGTGTTCACTGTCGCGAATGTTCTTTAAATTGAGTTCTTGGCCTTCAAAAATAATTTCGCCGTCATAGGTTCCGTGAGGATAGATACCTGAAAGGACTTTCATGAGCGTTGATTTGCCGGCACCATTTTCACCACAGATTGCGTGAATTTCGCCGCGTTCAACAGTGAGAGATACATCTACAAGAGCTTTTACACCAGGAAAGGTTTTTGTAATCGAACGCATTTCCAAAATGTTCTCTGTCATAGCCCCTTACTTCCTTTGACTGACTTTTTGAATAACTTGTTGCTTCACTGCTAATAAGAATGATAGTCCGGTTGGACCCATCGAGTAAACGATGTGACCAACCGGACTATCTACCTAATTACTTGAGTTGGGATGTCTTGATGTATCCGCTATCAATTAGGACCTTCTTGTAGTTCTTTGTTGTAACGATATAAGGAGTAAGGAGGTATGAAGGAACAACCTTAACCTTGTTGTTGTATGTCTTTGTATCGTTAACTGTAA
>WLCS01000045.1 GCA_009705185.1 Actinomycetota bacterium | reverse complement strand
TTCTGTTTCAGTCCTTGCACCTGCAATAAGCGAAGAGGGCTTACCTGACTATGTAACAAGTGCGGGTCGACCAATTGCGATTCCTTACCACGGTGCGGTTGCGCGAGTACTTTTCGGACCAATTGCATTCGCTCGAGTGAAGCAATGGATAAGCGCCGGTAATTTTGATTTGTTGCATCTTCACGAACCAGCGATTCCGTCCATCTCATTGCTTGCATGTTGGGCGGCAGAAGGTCCGCTTGTTGGAACTTTTCACGCAGCATCAACTCGCCAGAAAATAGCTTTTGCAATCACACCTTTTATTGAACCCGTCATTGAAAAATTGACAGCGCGCATCGCGGTCAGCGAAGCCGCAAGAGAAACCCTTCAAATTCATTTGGATACAGATGCAGTCGTCGTTCCGAACGGCATATACGCCAAGAGATACGCAACTGCTCATAGCGATGATCGCTGGAGTGGCAACACGATCGGCTTTATTGGACGTTTTGAAGAACCTCGAAAAGGATTGTCAGTACTTGTTCAAGCGCTGCCAACAATCATCGAAGCAATTCCAGATATCAAAGTAGTTGTGGCGGGTCCGGGAAATCCGGTCAGTGTTTTGGAAACCATGGAGCCATACATTCGAAAAAGGTTCACCTTCCTTGGCCGAATCTCAGAAGAAGATAAAGCGAACTTCATGTCATCTGTAGCAATCTATGTTGCCCCAAATACTGGCGGCGAATCTTTTGGAATAATTCTTGCTGAAGCGCTAGCTGGGGGAGCATCGGTACTTGCAAGTGATATCCCAGCATTCGATTCACTCCTTGGTCACGGAGAATACGGAACACTTTTTACATCCGAAAGTTCTGAAGATTTGGCGGCAAAAGCAATCGAGCTAATCCGTAATCCTGATAAGCGCAGAGATATCTCAGCTAAAGGTCGCGAATATGCTAAGAATTTTGATTGGGATGTCGTGGCAGAAAGCATTTATGACATCTATGAAATGGCGATGGTGGGATCTTCCGGAGTAACTCTTTCCTCAGATAACCGCGCTTGGAATAAGTTGCTTGGGAGGAACTCGTGAATAAGTACATTCTCGGATTTCTCGTTATTTCAATTCTCGCCTGGTATTTATCTTTCCTTGCTACGCGCCTGGATCGATTACACGGTCGCGTTGAAACCAGTTGGGCGAATCTAGACGGATTACTCCAGCGAAGAGCAGCCATTGCAATTGAGATTGCTCGTTCAGATATTGCAGATCCAGCATCGGCTCTTCTTCTCACATTCACAGCGCATCAAGCACGTGAAGCAAGTGTGCGCGATCGGTCCCAAGCAGAATCCGGGTTAACTGGCGCGCTGGGAATCCTTCTCGAAAATGCTGAAAACATTTCATCACCCATTGAATTGGATCTATTAAGAGAACTTGATGACTTAACAACGAAAATTAAAGTAGCAATTGCTATGCATATTGAAGCGGTCAATAGGACTCATATGGTCCGCAAAAAGATACTTATTCGTTTCTTCAGGTTAGCTGGTCATGCACCAGAACCGGTTGTGTATGAATTCGAAGGCGATGTTTTCTAAGAAGCCAATCGCCCTTTTCATGGCGAGCTTATCTCTGGCTGTTGTCGTCATAGCTTTAGTACATCCAACCTCAATGTCATCGGTTCGTCTTCCCTTTATTAAATCTGAACCATTGAATTCAATTAGTGGCCGCCCGGGTGGAGATGGTCCGGTATTGGTAGTCAAAATCGATGACACTCGTGCATCTCATCCACAAATTGGATTAGAAGATGCAGACATTATCTATGTCGAACAAGTTGAAGGAGGCCTCACTCGTCTCGCTGCAGTTTTCTCATCCAAGATTCCAGATCGCATAGGTCCGGTTCGCTCTGCGAGAGTTTCAGATATTGAACTATTGGCCCAATACGGTCGAGTTGGTTTTGCTTACAGCGGGGCGCAAAGTAAATTCAGGCCAGTTCTTGCTCAAGCAAATATTGAGAATTTAAGCGCAGAGAGAAATTCTTCTCAAATATATACAACCGATCCGGCTCGAATTCCACCCTATGCCATGGTGCTCAGAGCAGACTTATTAATGCAATCAATTTCAGATAAAGGCATCATGCTAGAAAAATCTAAATCTATGGGTTGGAGTTTTGGTGCAGCGCCCAAAATTGGTAAAGCAGTCTCTGATATCCATCTCTCATGGCCCGCAAGTTCATACGATGCTCATTGGTCTGAAAAGGATAAGCGCTGGTTACTAGATCATGCTGGACAAGAAAATCTTGCTGAATCTGGTGTTCAACTTGGGGCATCAACGCTTGTCATTCAAAAAGTTTCAATAACCCCGTCGATATATAAAGATAAAGTTGGTGGAGTCACTCCATTTTCCGCAACTGTTGGAAGCGGTTCTGGTTACATCGCACGTAATGGAAAAGTTTTCGCAGCCAAGTGGAATCGCGCTTCAGAAGATGCTGGTACTTCGTGGACTGCGGTAAATGGGGAAGAAATCACCTTCGAAAAGGGTCAAATTTGGGTCGCTCTCGTTGATAAAGAGCCTGTTTTCACAGAACCTATCGCGGATGCGACAACGTCTATTCCAAAGTAGACTAGCCACCCGAACATCACTGTTTATTTCTCTATATAGGAGTTTGAATTATGTCTGAAGCAACTGGCACTGCACGCGTTAAGCGCGGAATGGCAGAAATGCTCAAGGGCGGCGTCATTATGGACGTTGTTAATGTTGAGCAGGCAAAGATTGCTGAAGAAGCAGGCGCTTGCGCAGTGATGGCGCTGGAACGTGTTCCTGCAGATATTCGCGCGCAGGGTGGCGTGGCACGTATGTCAGATCCTGACATGATTCAAAAAATTCAAGCAGCGGTATCCATTCCCGTTATGGCAAAAGTTCGTATTGGTCATTTCGTGGAAGCTCAAATTATTGAAAGTTTAGAAGTTGATTACATTGACGAATCAGAGGTACTCACACCTGCGGATTACACAAACCATATCGATAAGTGGAACTTCAAAGTTCCATTCGTGTGTGGAGCGACAAATCTAGGAGAGGCACTTCGTCGCATCAATGAAGGTGCTGCAATGATTCGATCTAAGGGCGAAGCGGGAACTGGCGACGTCTCAAATGCCATGACACATATGCGCACAATCGGTGGAGAAATCCGACGACTTACTTCTATGCGCGAAGACGAACTTTATGTTGCAGCAAAGGAATTACAGGCACCATATGCACTTGTAAAAGAAGTAGCTGAAACAGGAAAACTTCCCGTGGTTCTTTTCACTGCCGGTGGTATCGCTACACCTGCGGATGCTGCTCTGATGATGCAGATGGGCGCCGATGGAGTCTTCATCGGTTCAGGAATTTTCAAGTCTGGAAACCCAGCTCATCGCGCAGCTGCGTGCGTGAAGGCAACAACGTTTTATCAGGATGCAAAAGTTTTGGCTGAAGTTTCACGCGGTCTTGGTGAAGCAATGGTCGGAATCAATGTCGCTGATATTCCGGTTCCTCACAGACTCGCTGATCGCGGCTGGTAAGTAAGCACTCGAACTCAATGCGCGTTGGTGTCCTTGCTCTGCAAGGTGATTTCAGGGAGCACATTGCTGCATCGAAGGCATGTGGCCACGACAGCATCGAAGTTCGCACAGAAGCTGAACTGAAGTCAGTTGATGCACTAATACTTCCCGGTGGAGAATCAACAACCATCGTGCATCTTGCGCAAACATTTAATCTATACGAACCAATTCGTGCGCGAATAAATGAAGGCCTTCCGGTTTACGGTTCATGTGCTGGAATGATTTTGCTGGCTGATCGAATCATCGATGGTGCGGCGGGCCAAAAAACTTTCGGAGGTCTTGATATTACGGTTCGAAGAAATGCTTTCGGTAGGCAGGTCGAATCTTTCGAGTCAGATATAGATTTCAACGGCAAGACCATGAAGGCGGTTTTTATTCGTGCGCCGTGGGTAGAACAGTATTCAGAGAAGGTCACAGTGCTGGCTACAGCATCAGATCATCCGGTCGCAGTCAAGCAAGGCAACATTGTGGCTACGAGTTTCCATCCCGAATTAACCTCAGACCTGGCGGTACATCGATACTTTTTTGATGAGATTTGTAAAAACAGATAAAGTTCGAGAGTTAGAATTGACTAGATTTAAACATAGAGCGATTGAGGTGATCTGATGTCAGGCCATTCCAAGTGGGCAACCACGAAACACAAAAAGGCAGTCATCGATAGTCGCCGCGCAAAGAATTTCGCCAAATTAATTAAGGCCATTGAAGTAGCTGCAAGAAACGGCGGCCCTGAAGTAGATGGCAATCCAACACTTTTCGATGCGATTGCGAAAGCCAAGAAGAATTCAATGCCTGCAGACAATATTGAGCGCGCAGTTAAACGCGGGGCCGGTCTTGAGTCTGGAGGTTCTGATTGGCAGACAATTATGTACGAGGGTTACGGTCCAAATGGTGTGGCGATAATGATTGAGTGTTTATCAGATAATCGAAATCGCGCTGCTTCTGAAGTTCGTGTGGCTGTCACACGCAATGGCGGCACCATGGCTGATCCAGGTTCGGTTTCATATTTGTTTAACCGCAAAGGCGTAATTATTGTAAATAAAACCAACGGAACAACCGAAGATTCAATCCTCGAAGCCGCACTTGATGCAGGTGTAGAGGAAGTTAATGATCTCGGAGAGTCCTTCGAAGTTGTCTGCGAAGCAAGTGATCTTGTTGCCGCGAGAACTGCCTTGCAAACCGCTGGTATCGATTACGAATCCGCGGATTCTTCTTTCTTGCCATCTATGCAAATTCCTTTAGATGCTGAAGGGGCTCAAAAAGTTTTCGAACTCATTGACGCCATCGAAGAGCTTGACGATGTTCAGAATGTGTATTCAAATTTTGATGTATCAGATGAGGTCATGGCGAGCCTTTCTTAGCTCAGCCCCTTGCAAGGCCTAGGCTTAGAAGTTATGAGCCACTCTGTCCGACGCGTTCTTGGGGTGGACCCTGGACTTACCCGATGTGGAATCGGAGTTGTGCAAGGTGCTATCGGAAAAGACTTATCTCTCGTTGGAGTTGGTGTCATTCTCACTCCGGCGGATGCACCTTTAGAGAAACGACTCTTGCAATTAGAGAGAGAACTTGAAGAGTGGATTGACCTTCATCAACCAGATGTCATCGCAGTCGAAAGAGTGTTCTCTCAACACAACGTTCGAACCGTGATGGGCACAGGGCAAGCAGCAGGTGTCGCGCTTTTAGTTGCAGCAAGACGAAATATCCCGGTGATGATGCACACTCCATCTGAAGTAAAAGCTGCTGTTACCGGATCAGGTCGCGCAAATAAAGCACAGGTTGCAGAGATGGTAAAGCGCTTACTGAAACTTGATGTTATTCCAAAGCCTGTTGATAGCACCGACGCTCTAGCACTTGCTATTTGCCACATTTGGCGTGGAGGCGGAAATTTACGGATCGAAGATGCTCTTGCGAAAGAGAAATCACGCTTATCCAAGTTGGTGAAGAAATGATTTCTACTCTCACAGGTGTTGTACGTTTTATTGGTCTCGATAAAGCTGTCATTGACGTGGGTGGTGTAGGACTCTCTGTTTCAATCACAGGACCCACGAGCTCGGCGCTCAATTTAGGTGTTCAAGCACATCTTTTCACTTCACTGGTAGTTCGCGAAGATTCTTTAACTCTCTTTGGTTTTCTGGATGAAGAAAGTCGTTCAACTTTCGAGCTGGTGCAAACAGTTTCAGGTATTGGTCCGAAAGTCGCACTGGCTATTTTAGGTGCACATACTCCAGATTCTTTAGCGCGCGCGATTGCTCAAGAGGATATTAAGTCAATTGAGAAAGTTCCAGGTATAGGCAAAAAAGGCGCACAACGTTTGGTGCTAGAACTCAAGGGAAAGATTTCTGATTTTGGGGGAGGCGAACGTATTCAATCTCACCAGCCAATGTGGCGTGAACAATTAACATCTGCACTTGTCTCTCTTGGCTTTACTGCAAAGGATTCAGACGCGTCAATTTCAGCAATGATGTCTACTCTCTCTGAAGACGGCGTCGATGCTTCTGAACTTGAAGTGTCAGAGTTATTGAAGAGAACTTTACAAACTGGTCGGCGGTCATAAATGAGCGATGATCGTTTAGTAGGGGCTGATTCGCATACTGAAGAGAGTTCAGTAGAGCATGCTCTTCGCCCCAAAACTCTGAAAGATTTTATTGGCCAACATCGCGTGCGTGAGCAAATAGATGTCTTACTCAGCGCTGCACGCAAACGCGGATCTGCAGCGGATCACATCCTGCTTTCAGGCCCACCAGGTTTAGGTAAAACCACACTTGCAATGATTTTGGCGAGTGAGATGAATACACCGATTCGTATTACAAGCGGACCGGCTATTACACATGCCGGGGATCTAGCGGCAATTCTCTCTTCGTTAGTTGAAGGAGAAATTTTATTTCTTGATGAAATTCATCGTTTACCCCGACCAGCTGAAGAACTCCTCTATTTAGCGATGGAAGATTTCAGAGTTGATATCGTTGTTGGAAAAGGCCCTGGAGCAACTGCGATTCCTCTACAGCTTCCACATTTCACACTTGTTGGTGCAACTACCAGAGCAGGGCTGCTGCCTTCACCTCTGCGAGATCGTTTTGGATTCACCGCGCATTTGGATTTCTATGACTCTTCAGAACTTGAAGAAGTCATTTCGCGTAGTGCAGCGCTCTTGACGTTAGAAATTGATAAGAAAGCAATCGCTGAAATCGCAGGGCGTTCTCGCGGCACGCCCCGTATTGCCAATCGCTTACTTCGAAGAGTTCGTGATTTTGCTCAAGTACGCGGATCGAACATTCTCTCTCACGCAGATGCCACCCAAGCACTTGAAATGTATGAAGTAGATGAGAAGGGTCTCGATCGACTTGATCGCGCAGTGTTGATTGCACTCATCGAAAGATTTAATGGGGGACCAGTGGGTCTTTCCACACTCGCTATTGCGGTGGGAGAAGAGACTGAAACGGTTGAATCTGTTGCCGAACCGTTCTTGGTTCGTAATGGATTTATGGCGAGAACACCGAGGGGCAGAGTTGCTACATCTTTGGGCTTTGAACATGTGGGACGCACACCACCCCCTGGAATAGCCTCTCTTTTCGACACACCAGCGCCTGACGCCTAGACTCTCCTCTTATGTCCACACCTACTAAACCAGTGAAGACCTCTAGCCGACCAGTTCGCGCCTTGGCAATCTTGGCAGTACTTCTTGTGGGACTTATGGCCACCGCCCTTATTCAAGGTGCGACCTCTGTCCGACTTGGTCTTGATCTACGAGGTGGCACAAGCGTCA
>WLCS01000044.1 GCA_009705185.1 Actinomycetota bacterium | reverse complement strand
CACAAATTTGCTCACGCAATTTTGGATGACCTTGCCCGCTTCCATATTGAAGAGCTTCAGATCCGTTGGTGAGAATGAGTTCGTTAACAACACCTGCCATCATCTCCATAGGAAGTGCAGAAAGATTAGGCATTCCTCCCGCTAGAGAAACGATTTCAGGGCGTGAGGCAACGGCAAAGAGCGAACGAATTTCAGAAGGCAACATACCGGCGGCGCGAGTAGCAAATCTCTTCTCAAGATTTTGCGGAGCACCGGTTTGATAGCGAACTGAAATGTCGGACATAAGGATAAGTCTCCCATACGCCCCGCAATGGTTGCTAACGAATTAGTCGCACAGCAGCTTAATTACGAAGGCCAGCACCCCGAAGGTCTGAAATTCGCAAAGTCCCTGTTTTTGCATCATCTTCAGCCGCTAAATAAAGTCGTTGAATCGCAATAATGAAGCTCTCTGCGACTGTATCTCTAAATTCAGCACGCGATAAACGAGCAGCATCTCCGGGATTTGAAATATAACCGAGATCAACACGGACTGCAGGTGCACTTGTTAAACGAAGTGGATCCCATGTCTTGGCATGCGTGCGGCAGTTGAGAAAATCGGTTCGAGCGCAAAGTTCGCGCTGCACAAGAGATGCAAACCTTTCCCCAACAATTGAATGCACACCATGTTGGTCGTTGCCGTAAAAGAATGTTGCAACACCATGTGCTTCAGGGCTCTGGTGTGTATCTACGTGTAAAGAAATTAATAAATCTGCGCCATTTTGATTAGTAAATGTAATTCGATCATTTTCATTTGGGTTGTTATTAACACCGCGTGTGAGAAAAACACTTGCACCGAGTGCGAGCAGTCTTCCCTCTAGTCTTTGAGCAATGTCGTAGACAATTTCTTTTTCATAATCTTGTGAACCCGGATCAATCACAATAACTTTGTTGGCAAGAGCTGGCCCGCGATTTTTCTGAACCGCACTTTCACGAAGAGCAGTTGGTGCTCCACCAGAAACAATTTTTGTCAGCCTTAACAGAGCAATAATTGTTGCTGGCCCACATTTTCCATCAACTACAACACCTACCGATTTTTGGAAATCTTTCACAGCACTTTCTGTCATCTCACCAAAAATTCCATCGACACGACCGCAGTGAAAACCCATCTCAGTGAGTCGTGCTTGCAGCGAAGCAACATCATCTCCGCGCATCAACGGAGAGTTTTGAAGGTAGAGCGAGCGATCCCCTAGTTTCCAGCGGGCTTCTTCGATTGCACGCACAGTTGCATCGTTAAGTTCGCCAGTGACATGCAAACCGCGGTCCTGTTGGAAAGAGCGAATCTCGTCCGGAGACATCTCTTTCATAATAATTCTCTTCCGCTAAGAAGATTAATTAAATGAAGCCTTCAAGCTCTTTAAGAAGAGCTGGCTTTGGCTTTGCGCCAATAATTGTTTTTACAACTTCGCCATTGACGTACACATTAAGCATTGGAATCGATGTCACTCCGTACTTAATTGCAATTGCAGATTCTTCATCTGTATTAAGTTTTACAATCTTTAACTTATCGCCATGTTCTGCGGCGATGTCATCAAGAATTGGAGCAATTGCGCGACATGGTCCACACCATTCAGCCCAAAAATCAACAAGAACAGGCGTACTGCTCTTAAGAACTACTGCGTCGAAATCTGCCGCTGTGACCTTCGTTGGTGCGCTCATTGCTACTCCTATTTTTCTTTTCTATCTCGTCTATAACGGTTTATAGAGGCGAGGTTACTAGTGGGATAAGAATTTTTCAGCGTCTAGGGCTGCCTGACACCCAGAACCTGCTGCAGTAATTGCTTGGCGATAGGTGTGATCTACCAAGTCGCCACATGCAAAAACTCCAGAGATATTGGTGCGAGTTGAGCGGCCCTCAACTTTTACATAACCCTCGTTATCGAGAGTTACAGAAGATGTAACAAGTTCTGAACGTGGAATATGCCCAATAGCAACAAAGAGACCAGTGAAATCGCGACGGGAAACCTCGCCTGTTTTTGTATTGCGAAGTTCGAGAGCTTCTACTTTCTCTGCCCCTAATACATCAATTACTTCGGTATCCCACAACATTTCCAACTTTGGATTCGCAAATGCACGCTCTTGCATAATTTTCGAAGCACGAAGCTCGCCGCGGCGATGAATCAGCACAACTTTGCTAGCAAACTTTGTGAGGAATGTTGCTTCCTCTACTGCTGAATCTCCACCACCAACTACTGCAATTGTTTGGTCTCTGAAGAAGAAACCATCACATGTTGCACACCATGAGACTCCGCGGCCAGAGAGACGCTTTTCGTTCTCTAAACCGATTTCACGATAGGCAGAACCCATAGCGAGAATGACAGATTTAGCTTTGACAGTATTTCCTGAACCGTCTTTAATAATTTTAATCTCGCCTGTGAGATCCATTTCAACAACATCATCGGTAATGAGTTCGGCACCAAAGCGTTTTGCTTGTTTTCGCATGTTGTCCATGAGATCTGGCCCCATGATTCCATCGATAAATCCTGGAAAGTTTTCAACTTCAGTGGTGTTCATAAGTGCGCCACCAGCAGTGACGGAACCTTCGTAAATAACAGGATTTAACTGTGCTCGCGCAGCATAAATGGCAGCTGTGTAACCAGCTGGACCTGAACCAACAATGACAACTTCGCGAACATCAGTGCTCATGAGATGAGAATATCGCGCTCGGTAGTTTTACTTCTTGCGACGACGTCGCAAAACAGACGTGGCGAAGCCTTTAAGACCTGCGATTTCACTCACTTTTAACGCTTTTGCTGCAAAGAGATAGCCCAGACCACTTCCACCTAAAAGCAGCGCCAAGCGCGCCGCACGCAGAATCAGAGAAGCGTCGTCATATGACCAGTTGAAAATAATTGAAATTATCAAGAACGGGACCATGCCAATAAGGGATGCAACTAATAAGCGCCCGTGCTGGAAGGCAAACTCTGCAACTTGCAAGCGGCCAATATGTTTTTTCAATAAAGAGATAGTGATAAACAATCCAACGATGTAACTAACAGAAAATGCGACTCCAAGACCGACTGTTACCCAATCACTTTCTAAAGTCGCTAGAAATAGATATGAGAGCGCAACAGAAATAATATTAATAATCAGAATTGAGATCACTTGAGTTTTTGTATCTTCAAACGCGTTAAACCCACGAATAAGAATGAGATTGATTGAGAATGCAACCAAGCCAAGACTAAGAGCTGAGAGAACAAAGCCAATGTATCTGGCATCTTCGAGAGAAATTCCTAAATATAAAGTTTGTGTCATGAGGGGACCAAAGAAAAGCAGCGCAACCGCGCTAGGAACAGTTACTACGCCCACCATTCGAATAGCCCGTATCAACTGTTTACGCACCTCATCGACGTTGTGTTCTATCGCCAATTTTGAAAGATGAGGCAGAAGCGCGGTAACAATTGAAATCGTGACTATCGAGTACGGAAGCAACATGATGTAGTAAGCGCTAGTAAATGGAGTAAAACCAACACCGGTGGTTACTCCAGCTTGCGCACTTCTGACTGCCGCACTTGTGGCGACATTGACGGTTACCAAATAACCAAGCTGGGAGATAAGAACGTAGACAAGAGTCCAGCCAGCTAACCCGAATGATTTACCTAAACCTTGAACGCCGAACATTGGGCGCAGATGAATACCTGATCGCTTCACAACAGGAATCAAAATGAGCGCCTGCACAACAACTCCAAGCGTTGTACCCCAACCCAATAGTTGAACCTGCAGGTCAGTGATAGTGCCAATGGCCAAAGAACGTTCAGCTATAAGCATCGCCGCAAATACAACTATTACTACAAGATTGTTAGCGATTGGCGCCCACATGAGAGGTGCAAATGAACCGCGCGCATTAGCTACTTGGCCCAACATTGTAAATAAACCTAAGAAAAAGATTTGCGGTAGACAGTAACGAGTAAATGCAACAGCAATTTGCTGTTCGGTTTCAAAACCGGCGGTAGAGAACTCTGGGGCATATAAACGCACTAGCGCTGGAGCAAATAAAACTCCTACAGCAACCAACCCTAAAAGAATCAGAGAAATTGTGGTGACAAGACGTGATGCAAAACCGTGACCACCATCGTCATCAGAGAATGATCGAACAAGTTGCGGAACAAAAATTGCGGTGAGTGCGCCACCAACTAATAGATTGTAAAGAATGTTCGGCATTGTATTTGCGACGTTAAATGTATCTGCCAAGAGTGCGGTGCCTAATACTGCAACTGCAAGAAGTGCCCGGATAAAGCCAGTTATTCTAGAAAGAATTGTCCCAATCGCCATAATTCCTGAAGCGCGAAAGAGTTCGTTATTTTTCATTACGACCCCTTCGGATTCTTCTGACAGATTGTGTTATTGCACCAATGAAAAGTAGCACTGCCGCTCCGGTTGTAAACCAAGCAACACGGGAATCAATAATTGTCGCCGTCAAATTGAGTTTGGTTTGCTCACCAACCAGCTGACCTTTGGAATTCATAAATTGTGCGAAAACGATTGTGGATCCTGGAGCAATAACGTCAATCTCAATGCTTAGCTGCTGTCTAGATTTAGCAGCAAGTTTGACGCTATTCACGTTCTCAAGTTGCATTCTAGAATTCTGAGGAATGAGAGATAAGTTAACAACAGTGGGAGTGTCAAAGTTATTTATTAGCGTGACGGGAACTTTAGAAGTCTTTGAAGTTAATTGATAACGGCCAGTACTTACCCGAAGTTTGGAAGAAACTTTCTTGACTGCAACAGCGGCAGAATAAGAAAAGACTGAACGGTTCTTTTTATCAAGCGCCGGGTTCATCACCTTTGCTAAATGTGCACGTAAATCCAATACTTCTTGCGCGGAAGTGAGCGAAGAAAGACCAGTAAGAGTCTGACGATTCTTTGAATACAGTGCTTTAAGCGGATAACTAAGGCGTGAAACTCCTTTACCCCAACCATTTTCAGTTGTTACTGCGCGACCAAGTTGAGCCTCTAGACGCGTTTTACTATAAGCAGAATAGAAACGAAGTTCACTTGGAGCTAGACGCTTTGCAAGTGTTTGATCTGGATTTCCGTATGGAAGTGCGATTACAGGACTATTACCAACTGAAAACTTCAACCGCTCTAACCAATTTTTGGCAGCTTGTTGTCCTTCTTTATCCTCTTTCTTATCAAACACGTAACCAGTTGCCATAAGCGTAACTTCATCTACAAGCGCAGGATCAATCACCCATGTTTTTCTTGTATTACTGATTGAAGAAACTAAAGCCCCGAGTCGACCACTTGGAAGAAGTGATGTTGCTAGTTCATTATCAACAAAAGTACCGACGAAATTAACATGTGGTCTATCGGTAATTCTTACCACTGGTGAATCCGCTGAAGCACTTGGCATCGAGAATCCCAAAATGAATAAAAGTGCTAACGAAATTTTTTTCATAGCGCAGCCAACTCTTCTGAGGCATTGGTGCGAGCAATCAACTTCTTTTCATCGGGATATGCAAGCCGATCTACAATTTCTGAAAGCGGGAACCAAGCAACCTCATCCACTTCACTTTCTTGTGGCGCAAGAACACCACCGTTTTCTCTAAAGAGATAGTGATGAACTGTTTTGTGAATACGTTTCCCGCCAGCCATAAACCAGAAATCAATAACACCCAGAGATTTTTCAATAATTGAAACAATTCCTGTTTCTTCTTGCACTTCTCTTAGTGCAGCCTCTTCTGGAGTTTCGCCATCTTCAATATGTCCTTTAGGAAGAGACCATAAAATTCTTTTTCCAGTTGCATCTTTAAGATCGCGACGGCCAATTAATAGACCAAGCTTTCCTGTTGCATCCACAACGAGCCCGCCCGCACTCACCTCATCAACGCGTTTTGCATACGGCTGCTTTGCGGGTGCCTTCTTTTTACGTTCGGGTTGCGTTGTAGAAGGGGTGGTGGAATCAATATTTTGTGGGGAGCGATTAGCAGGGCGCCTGCGCCTACGCTTTTTCTTCGTACCTTCGCTGCCCGCACTAGGTGCCGGGGTCATAAGAGAAGAGTACGCGACTAGTCTTATCTATTGTGAGCGCAAAGAAGAGCAATTTAGGGGCGGCAGGCGAACTAGCCATTCAAGCCCTCATTGAAAAGGCTCCCCTGGCATCCTCTCTCGCTCGAGAATTTAAAGAGAAGGGTTTTCGTCTTGCTCTCGTTGGCGGGCCGGTGCGCGATGCAATTCTTGGAAGACTTGGAAATGATTTAGATTTCACAACAGATGCGCACCCACATGAAACTAAGAAAATTCTTAAATCATGGGCAGATAACGTGTGGGATACAGGAATTGTTTTCGGAACTGTTGCTGGAAAACGTGGAGATACAACCGTTGAAGTAACAACCTATCGAACAGAGAAGTATGAAGAAGATTCTCGTAAACCAGATGTTGAATTTGGTGACACAATCATTGGCGATCTCTCGCGACGCGACTTCACAGTTAATGCAATGGCTTTAGAGCTTACAACTCCGTCACCAGAATTCATTGATCCTTTTGGCGGAATTGAAGATCTTACGAAAAGAGTTCTGCGCACACCTGTTCGAGCCGAACAATCATTTTCAGATGACCCACTGCGCATGATGCGCGCGGCACGTTTTGCAAGTCAACTGAATTTCGAACTTGATGAAGATGTGGTTTCTGCAATGCAGGCAATGGCATCTCGTATTTCAATTATTTCTGCAGAACGAGTTCGCGAAGAGTTTACAAAATTATTGATGTCTAATAACCCAAGACTTGGAATTACCATTTTGGTAGATACTGGTCTTGCAGCACTTGTGCTTCCAGAAATTCCAAAGTTAAGACTTGAAATTGATGAACACCACCACCACAAAGATGTTTATGAACATTCAATCACGGTATTAGAGCAAGCAATTTCGCAAGAAGAGCGACTAGGTGGACCAAACCTTGTAATTCGTCTTGCATCTCTCTTGCACGATATTGGAAAACCAAAAACTCGTAATCTTGTTGAAGGCGGCGGAGTTTCATTTCATCACCACGAAGTTGTGGGAGCACGCTTAGCTAAAGCGCGCATGAAAGCGTTGAGATTTGATAACGACACCACTGATGCTGTTGAAACACTCGTCGCACTTCATCTACGTTTTCACGGGTACGGAGATGGTGAGTGGACCGACTCCGCTGTACGGCGCTACGTGCGCGATGCCGGTGATTTACTCGTACATTTGCACGTATTAACACGCGCTGATTGCACGACACGTAATGCAAAGAAAGCCGATCGTTTGGCCCGCACGTACGACAGCCTTGAAGCGCGCATCGCAAAACTTGCAGAGGAAGAAGAGCTCTCTAAAATTCGACCAGATTTAGATGGCGCACAAGTGATGAAGATTCTGGAT
>WLCS01000043.1 GCA_009705185.1 Actinomycetota bacterium | reverse complement strand
GACCGTGCTGGTTGCCAAATCATCAAGATAATAAAGTGCATTCATTGCTTCATCGAGTGGCTCTGGGCGGTCAAGACGTAATTCATCTGTCTGCCATAAGAGATCCACGGTTTCAGCTAAGCGTTCTTCTTGTGTAACTGATTTTGGTGTATCGAGCAGCGACGCAATTTCACCCAATTTACTTAATACCGAGCGTCGGGCAGCTTCAGTTGGATGGGCAGTGAAAACAGGACGGACATCTAATTCGCTAATCCATTTCACCAAATCTGCATGTGTAATCTCATGACCAGAAATTGGGTTTTTCATCGCATCTTCAATTTTGTCTACTGCGCGTGTAAGCCACGATCCACCTTCAGCACGAACATCTGCAAGTACTCGCGAACGGTGTACTTGCTCTGCAACATTTGCAAGATTGAAGTAGGTGCTAAATGCACGAACAAGTTGTACGGATTCCTCAACTGATAATTTTTCAAGAATTTCAATCCCGTGACCTTCGCGGACGCTTTTACGAACTGATTCAACAAGCTCAAGAAGTTGCGGTCCCTCTTGGCGAACAAGTGATTGACCAAGCAGATCACCTAATCTGCGAACGTCACTGCGAAGAGTTGCATCATCAGATGCGACAAGGCTCTGTGCTTTCGAGTCTTGAGCACCTGAGTTATGCGCAGTGGGGTTCTTAGTCACGGGAGAATTCTCACACAGTTAACGAGGTCGCTAGACTGTAATTAGTGAGCCCCCCTTCTTTTTGAAGTGGGGCCTTAAGGCGTTTACCCGCGGGTAAGGAGAAAATTCGATGCGTGGCTTGATGGGTCTACTTCAGAGTGATTCTGAAGTACGTAGCGCCCTAAAAAATTCGCAGAAAATTATTGCCCCTGCATCCACATATCCATTCCTGCTTGGAATAAAGGGATTAGAAAAGCCGCTCTTGGTTATCACTAGTTCAAGTCGGTCGGCCGAAGACCTCACTGAAGAACTTAAAACACTTCATGACGAAGTCTATGAATTTCCTGCATGGGAAACCCTGCCTCATGAAAGATTAAGTCCACGTAGCGATACGGTGGCAAGAAGAATTTCAACTCTCTATTCACTTTCTGGTCAAACCAATAATCCAATCGTTGTTGCACCCATACGCGCAGTCATACATCGTTTTATTGCAACGTTGGCAAAAGATCCACTGTGGACAATAGAAGTTGGTCAAGAGATCGCACTGACATCTCTCATTGAACATTTAACTGAACTTTCTTATACCCGCACAGACTTAGTAGAAAAGCGCGGAGAGTTTGCAGTGCGCGGTGGCATCGTGGACATTTTCTTACCACTGACTGCTCACCCAATTCGGATTGATTTCTTTGGCGATGAAGTTGAAGACCTTTCGTATTTTGATGTTTCCGACCAGCGCACAACGACTGTAGTTGTAGGAAAAGTTTCGGTGTTGCCTTGTCGAGAACTTTTGCTTACTCAAGATATTCAGAGCCGTGCAGGAGAACTCAAAGATCAATATCCGGCAGCTCTTGAAATTTTTCAGAAGATTTCGCAAGGAATAGTTGTCGATGGAATGGAATCCTTGATTCCACTATTGACAGACGATTTCGAAACAATTTTTAGCCGCATGCCAGAAAATTCTGAAATTGTATTTCTTGATCAGGAACGAATTAGATCTCGAACTGCTGACCTGATTGAAACTAATGCTGAATTTCTTGCTGCTTCGTGGTCAAATGCAGCAATCGGTGCTGATGCTCCACTGCCAGTGGAGAAAATTACATACCTGAATTGGGAGCAACTTCAGAAGGAGTTAGATGCTCACAACTTCCAAGCACATGCTTTTAATTCATTTGGATCTGATTTAGATACGGAAGCTACTTTTCTAGATTTTTCTCCCATTGATCCGATGCGAGGAAATGTTGAAGCTCTCTGTGAATTAATGCGCACAGGGCTAGAAGCTCACTTCAGCCTTATCTTCTCGACTACGGGCCATGGAATGGCCGAGAGGTACGCAGGAATTTTTAGAGATGCGGACCTTCCGGTTCAGATGGCCCAATCACTATCTGCGATACCCACAAAAGGTTCCATTCATATTACCCAGTCAGCTCTTTCACTTGGATTCAAAAGTGATCATTCCCAACTTCTGTTTGTGACAGAACGCGACTTGTCAGGAAGTAAAACCGGGACAAAAGATGGCGCACGAATGCCGTCAAAGCGAAAGCAAGCTATTGATCCATTAGAGCTTCGTGCGGGTGATTTTGTTGTACATGAGCAGCACGGAATCGGCAGATATGTTGAACTTATTCAAAGAACAGTTGCACAAGTAACGCGCGAATATTTAGTGATTGAGTATGCGCCAGCAAAACGTGGACAACCGGGTGATCGCATATTTGTACCCACAGATACCTTGGAACAAGTCAGTAAATATGTGGGCGGTGAAACGCCAACTGTTCATCGCATTGGCAGTGGGGAATGGCAGAAAGCTAAAGGCAGAGCGCGTAAAGCAGTCAAGCAAATTGCCGGAGAACTTATTCGTCTATACGCAGCACGAACAAGTGCACCAGGTTTTGCATTTTCTGCAGATACTCCTTGGCAGCGAGAACTTGAAGATGCTTTTTCTTACATTGAAACTCCGGACCAACTTTCAACAATTGAAGATGTAAAGCGCGATATGGAACGTCCTTATCCCATGGATCGAATCGTCTGCGGTGATGTGGGATATGGAAAAACTGAGATTGCAATCCGCGCTGCATTTAAAGCGGTGCAAGATGGCAAGCAAGTTGCTGTCTTGGTTCCCACTACTTTGCTCGTCCAGCAACACACTAAAACTTTTGCTGAACGTTACGCGGGTTTCCCCATCAAGGTAGCTGGGCTTTCTCGATTCAATACGGCAAAAGAAAGTAAAGAAATTTTGCACGACCTTGCAGCTGGTTCAGTTGATGTTGTCGTCGGTACACACCGAATTCTTTCCGGCGACGTTCAGTTCAAGGATTTAGGGCTCGTTATTGTTGATGAAGAACAGCGCTTTGGTGTTGAGCAAAAAGAATCACTCAAGAAAATGCGTACCACCGTAGATGTGTTGGCTATGTCTGCAACCCCTATTCCGCGCACACTTGAGATGGCAGTTACTGGAATTCGCGAGATGTCTACGATTACGACTCCGCCTGAAGAGCGTCATCCAATTTTGACGTACGTCGGCCCTGCAGAAGATGCGCAAATCAAAGCTGCTATTCACAGAGAACTATTACGTGACGGACAGATTTTCTATATTCATAACAGAGTCGAATCAATTGATCGCGCAGCGTCGAAATTACAAGAGCTGGTCCCAGAAGCACGAATTCGAATCGCACATGGTCAGATGAGCGAAGGCCAACTCGAAGATGTGATTCTTGCATTCTGGAATCGAGATTTCGACATTCTGGTTTGCACGACAATTGTTGAAAGTGGATTAGATATTGCAAACGCAAATACTCTGATTGTTGAACGTGCAGAGAATTTTGGCCTCTCTCAGTTACATCAGTTGCGAGGTCGAGTCGGCCGTGGCCGCGAACGCGCTTATGCGTATTTCCTTTATCCACCAGATCAGCCACTTTCTGAAGTCGCAATCGATAGATTAAAAACTATTGCTGCTAATACAGATTTAGGTTCTGGTATGCGAGTTGCTTTAAAAGATTTAGAAATTCGCGGAGCTGGAAACTTGCTAGGTGGCGAACAATCAGGTCATATCGCAGATGTGGGTTTTGACTTATACATGCGCATGGTGGGTGAAGCCGTTAACGATTACAAAACTGGAATTATTGAGACAGAAGAAAAGAATCACGAATGCAAAGTTGAACTTCCAGTTAACGCGCATCTTTCTCAAGAGTATGTACCTGGAGAAAGATTACGTTTGGATTTATATCGTCGCCTTGCCGATGTTGTCGATAGCGCGGCAGTCGAGTCAATCCGCGAAGAGCTTGTAGATCGATTTGGTGCACTTCCGGATGAGGCGACATCACTTCTAAAAGTTGCACAGCTACGGGCATTTGCGAAATCACTTGGAGTCAGAGAAGTTGTTGCCGCCGGAAAGTATTTGAGAATTTCGCCATTGGTCTTGCCTGAATCAAAACAGTTGAGATTGAACCGACTTTTCCCTGGTTCTCTCTATAAATCTGCATCAAATACAGTGATGATTGCCATTCCACGTGCGGCTGCATGGACTCCGACTGCACAAGGCTCGGCGCCGATAGGGGATACTTCTCTTCTGGAATGGGCCGGAAAATCCCTTGATGAATTAACGAAAGCGAGCACCTCGTGAAGAAGTTCCTTACCGTCTTAGCTGTTGTTTCTGCGCTAGCTCTCACAGGCTGCGGAAAAGCAGATACCGCTGCTCAAGTTGGCGATATGACAATCACACAGGCGCAAGCACAATCAAAAATTAATGAACTTCTTGCAGAGCGCGCGAAACTTGATACTTCACAGATGCAATTAGAAACTGGAAATGCATTGAACCGCTCTCAGCTTCGCTTTACAGTTATTACTGAGATTTTCAATGAGATTGCTAAGGAATTAAAAATCACCGTTTCTACATCAGAAATTGAAAAGACACGTACTGGGATTTACGAACAAATTGGTGGAGAAACAGAGTTGGCTAAGAATCTTGTAGCGGCACAGATTGCCCCTTCAAATTTTGAGCGTTATATGCGCGCCACAATTATTTCTAACAAGCTTTCCGGAGCACTTGCACTTGCTGGTGTTGCTGAAGCAGATGTGCAAGGAAAGATAAGCGAACTTGTACAGAAGAAGGCAAAGCAAATAAAAGTTACCGTTAATCCTCGCTATGGAACTTGGGATGAAGCATCAGGAGATCTCATTCCTCAGGATTCTGCAGGCGAAGCAGTAATTCCTTCAACAAACTAAGCACTTATGCCAGTGTCTGAACTCCAGCGCCTCGTTGAGGTAATGGATCGTTTGCGTTCACCAGGCGGATGTCCTTGGGATGCTGAGCAAACTCACGAATCGCTCATTAAATATCTTCTCGAAGAGTCATACGAATTTATCGATGCAATTGAAACTGATGATCGTGAAGGTTTGCGCGAAGAACTAGGCGACGTTTTGCTTCAAGTTTATTTCCACTCACGGATTGCCCAAGATCATCCAACCGACCCTTTCTCTATTGAAGATGTTGCCCGCGGTATCGCAGACAAATTAATTAGTCGCCACCCTCATGTCTTTGAAAATCTGGAAGTAAGTGGAACCGATGAAATTATTGATAATTGGGAAGCTATAAAGGCAAAAGAAAAGGGTCGTACTTCTGCCATCGATGGAATTGCCATGTCACAACCTGCACTTCCGCTGGTCTCTAAAATTCTTTATCGTGCAGAGAAATATGATGTTGAATTAGATGTTCAAGATTTTAAATCGACCGAATCTGCAACAGATGAAGCCGTGGGTGAAGCACTTGCTTCAGTAATTGCATGGGCGCATCGCAATGGAATTGATCCTGAGAACGCATTGCGGGCACAGGCACGAAAGATGATTGCTCAGATTCAGAATCAAGAGAAATCAGGCTCAAGCTAGCTTTGTATTCGCATTAATTGGCACTCCTGCGGTCGCGATAGGATTAGCACCTGCCCTCAACGTCGAGCGCCCAATATAGAAATTTCTTATTTACAGGAGACACCTCATGGCAATTATCGAAGCAATCGGCGCTCGTGAAATTCTTGATTCGCGTGGAAATCCAACCGTTGAAGTAGAAGTACAACTTGAAGACGGAACACAAGCACGTGCTGCAGTTCCAAGTGGTGCATCAACAGGTGCATTCGAGGCATCAGAACTTCGCGATGGCGATAAGAACCGTTACCTCGGTAAGGGCGTACAGAAAGCAGTTGCATTCGTTAATGACGAAATCGCACCAGCAATCGAAGGTTACGATTCTCAAGATCAGCGTCTTATTGACTCAGAGATGATCGCACTTGATGGAACTCCAAATAAATCACGTTTAGGTGCAAATTCAATTCTTGGTGTTTCACTTGCTGTTGCTAAAGCTTCTGCAGAATCATCAGATCTCTCTCTGTTCCGCTATGTAGGTGGACCAAATGCACACGTGCTTCCTGTTCCAATGATGAACATTCTCAATGGTGGAGCGCATGCAGATACAAACGTTGATATTCAAGAATTCATGATTGCTCCAATTGGCGCAGAAACTTTCCGCGAATCACTTCGCTGGGGTGCAGAGATTTATCATGCACTTAAGGCAGTTCTTAAGAAGCGCGGACTTGCTACATCTGTCGGCGATGAAGGTGGATTTGCACCTAACCTCGATAGCAACCGTGCAGCACTTGATTTAATCCTTGAGGCAATTACTGCAGCAGGATTTAAGCCAGGAAAAGATATTGCTCTTGCAATGGACGTTGCAGCAACAGAATTCCACGAGAATGGAAAGTACAAGTTCGAAGGATCACTTCGCTCATCTGATGACATGATCGCGTACTACGCAGAGCTTGTTAACTCATACCCAATCGTTTCAATCGAAGATCCACTTAATGAAGAAGATTGGGCCGGCTGGAAGTCAATGACTTCTTCACTTGGTTCAAAGATTCAGATCGTTGGAGATGACCTCTTCGTAACGAATCCAGTTCGTCTTGCAAAGGGAATTGAAACAGATACTGCAAACGCACTTCTTGTAAAGGTAAACCAAATAGGTACTCTTACAGAGACTCTTGATGCTGTTGATCTTGCGCACCGCGCTAACTACCGAAGCATGATGTCTCACCGTTCAGGTGAAACAGAAGACACAACAATTGCTGATTTGGCTGTTGCAACAAACTGTGGGCAGATTAAGACTGGTGCTCCTTCACGTACAGAGCGCGTTGCTAAGTACAACCAACTTCTTCGCATCGAAGAAGAACTCTCTGACGGCGCTGTATATGCAGGTCGTCAAGCGTTCCCTCGTTTCAAAGGCTAATTAATCAAATGGCGCTCAGATCCACTTCTGGAAAGCGAAAGAAGAGTTACCGTTCACGGAATCTCAATTTCAATCGCAACCAAGGATCTGGGCGTTTATTTGCTGTTGCGGCAATCTTTTTTATGCTCGCACTTTTCTTAGCTCCACCGATTAAGAATTATTTTGTACAACGTGCTCAAATCAATTCCCTTCAAAACCAACTGAAGAGCGATTACTCGGCACTTGAAGCAGCTAAGAAAGAACTCACTCTGTGGCAAGATCCTGAATACATAAAGTCTCAAGCGCGCGAGCGACTTCACTTTGTCATGCCAGGGGAGCGCCAATACATAGTTACGGGTGCTGACGGCGAAAATTCTGATGAAGTCACACAAACCGATGTTGTAAGCAATCTTCCTGAAGGACAACCTTGGTATACCCGCATGATTGCTTCTATAACTGAAGCAGGCAAGCAATGAGTATTGAAAGCAGAATTCCAACCGAGGATGATCTAAAAGTAATT
>WLCS01000042.1 GCA_009705185.1 Actinomycetota bacterium | reverse complement strand
TCCTGCAGTAGCCCCAGTAAAGACCTATTCAGTAACTGTCGACGGAGACTCCGTCACGGTAGAGATGTAACGGAGATAGATATGAGCACACTAGAAATTCGTGGACTGAAAGTATCTGTCGATACTGAACAAGGCGCAGTTGAAATTCTTAAGGGTGTAGACCTCACCATCAAGTCAGGCGAGACTCACGCAATCATGGGCCCAAATGGTTCAGGTAAATCAACACTTGCGTACTCAATCGCTGGTCACCCCAAGTACACAATCACAGGCGGAACAGTGACACTTGACGGTCAAGATGTTCTCGAGATGTCAGTTGATGAACGTGCAAAGGCAGGACTATTCCTTGCGATGCAGTATCCAGTTGAGGTTCCTGGAGTTTCAGTATCAAACTTCTTACGTACTGCAGCAACTGCCCTTCGCGGTGAAGCACCAAAGCTTCGCGAGTGGGTTGGTGAAGTGAAGTCGGCGATGGAGTCCCTCAAGATGGATCCATCATTTGCGCAGAGAAATGTTAATGAAGGTTTTTCAGGTGGAGAGAAGAAGCGTCACGAGATCATGCAACTCGAGCTCTTGAAACCTAAGTTTGCTATCTTGGACGAGACTGATTCGGGACTTGATGTAGATGCATTACGCATTGTTTCTGAAGGAGTAGTCCGCGCAAAGGAAGCCAATAACCACGGAATTCTTTTGATTACGCACTACACAAGAATTCTCAAGTACATAAAGCCAGATTTTGTTCACGTATTCGCAAATGGACGAATCGTTGAAGAGGGTGGCCCTGAACTTGCAGACAAGCTTGAAGCTAACGGTTATGCGGAGTACGTCAGCGCGTAACAATGTCACTTAATCCATACGAGATAGCGAAAGATTTTCCGATTCTGAGTCGGACTATTCGTGATGGAAAAAAGCTGGTGTATTTGGATTCAGGTGCAACAAGTCAGAAACCAAATGTCGTGATTGAGGCAGAATCCAATTTCTACCGAATGCACAATGCCGCAGCGCATAGAGGGGCACATCAATTAGCTGAAGAAGCTACGGATGCTCTGGAAAATGCAAGGGCAATCGTCGCGGAATTCCTCAACGCTGAAGTAGATGAAGTTGTTTTCACTAAGAGCGCCACAGAATCCCTGAATCTGATCTCTTATGCCATGGGAAATGCTGAACCAGGAAATCGTTTCCATCTCAAAGCGGGTGATTCGATTGTTGTCTCCGAAATGGAGCACCACGCCAACCTGATTCCTTGGCAGCAATTAGCAGCACGTACAGGTGCAACGCTCAAATGGTTTGAAGTCACAGCTGAAGGTCGTCTTGATCTTTCCTCAATTGATTCGATGATAGATGCGACAACAAAAGTTGTTGCATTGACTCATCAATCAAACGTGTTAGGAACAATCAATCCTCTTACTGAAATTGTGAAACGTGCACACAACGTTGGAGCAGTGGTCGTCTTGGATGCGTGCCAATCAGTTCCACATATGAAAGTGGATGTGAAATCCCTTGGCATTGATTTTCTGGCTTTCTCTGGCCATAAAACTGTGGGACCTACAGGTGTAGGTATTTTCTGGGGACGCGCTGAGTTACTCAAAGATCTTCCTCCGTTTCTTACTGGCGGATCAATGATTGAAAACGTAACCATGACGTCTGCAACATGGGCTGGCGCACCGAGAAAATTTGAAGCTGGTGTCCCAAATATGGCTCAGGCAGTTGGTTTAGGAGCTGCATTCACCTATTTAAATAAGGTTGGTATGGAGAACATTCATGCCCACGAAGTTTCTCTCACAGCACTTCTGCTCAATGAAATTCAAGATATTCCGGAAGTAAAAATAGTTGGACCATTAGATATGAACTTGCGTGGTGGGACAGTTTCTTTTACTGTCGGAGAAATACACCCGCACGATCTTGGACAGTATTTAGATAGCCAAGGAATCGCGGTCAGAACTGGGCATCATTGTGCTTGGCCGCTCACAAGAAAACTTGGCGTACCAGCAACGACACGTGCCTCGCTCTATCTGTACAACACCCCCGAAGAGATCCATGCACTTGTTTCAGGAATTCGCGACGCACAGAAATATTTTGGTTAATGATGCAATTAGATAACCTCTATCAGGAAGTGATTCTGGATCACTATAAGAATCCTCAGAACAAGAAATTAGTTCTTGAATACGATGCTCAAGTTCATCACATCAATCCAAGTTGTGGCGATGAAATCACACTCAACGTCTCACTAGACGGGCAAAGCATTAGAAATATTTCCTGGGACGGTGTCGGCTGCTCGATTTCACAAGCCAGCGTTTCAATTCTGACGGACCTCCTGATTGGAAAGACAATGGAGCAAGCTCAAGAAATCTCCGATTCCTTTATGCATCTTATGCAGAGCAAAGGCACGGAAAAAGGTGATGAAAATGTGCTCGAGGATGCTGTAGCGCTTGCCGGCGTTTCTCAGTACCCAGCTCGAATTAAATGCGCTCTATTAGGTTGGATGGCGTTTAAGGATGCAAGCGTTCAAGCTTTGGCGAAGAAGTAATAAAAAGAAAGTAGGATGAGGGCATGGTTGCAAAGATCGAAGATATTAATGAGGCGATGAAAGATGTTGTCGATCCTGAACTCGGTATCAACGTTGTTGATTTGGGTTTGATTTACGACATGATGGTCGATGAAAACAACATTGCCGTCCTTAACATGACTCTTACTTCTGCGGCATGCCCGTTGCAAGATGTGATTGAAGATCAAACTAGACAAGCGCTGGCACCTTTTACAGATGATGTAAAAATCAATTGGGTATGGATGCCACCTTGGGGTCCGGACAAAATCTCAGATGATGGCAGAGAGCAACTTCGCGCACTCGGTTTTACAGTTTAAGTATCTGAGTTAGTTCATGTCTCAACATGCAGTCTGGATGACTTTTCGGTCGATGACCGCTGACCCATCTGTTAAGTCCCAAAAGTTAAAACCCGGCACGGTCAAAAGAATCATTTCCTACGGCAAGCCATACAAGTCTCAGATATTCATATTTCTATTCACTGTAATTATTGAGGCTCTTCTTGTTGTCTCGACTCCACTTTTACTTCGCGAGCTAATAGATAAAGGTGTAATTCCTAAGAATTCCGCACTAGTGACAAAGCTAGCTTTACTCGTAGGACTACTTGCCATCATCGATGCAGTATTCAACATCTTCGGAAGATGGTTTTCTGCACGTATCGGTGAAGGCTTGATATACGACCTTCGTTCTCAAGTTTTTGCACATATACAAAGGCAGTCGATTGCATTCTTTACCAGAACTCAAACAGGAGCATTGATATCTCGTATCAATTCTGACGTTATGGGCGCACAACAAGCATTCACAGGAACACTCTCGGGCGTAGTAAGCAATGTTGTCTCATTGGTTTTGGTAGTGACCACGATGCTCATACTTTCCTGGCAAATTACGGTGGTTTCACTTCTACTCCTTCCTGCTTTTCTGCTTCCCACCAAGTGGGTTGGAAAGCGAATTCAGGCTTTAACTCGTGACGCATTTAATCTCAATGCAACGATGTCGAGCACCATGACAGAGCGCTTCAATGTATCTGGGGCACTCCTTGTATCACTGTATGGAAAGCCTAAAAAAGAAGAGAACTTCTTTAGATCTAGAGCTCGAAAAGTTGCAGATATTGGCATTCAAACAGCGATGCTTAACCGAATTTTCTTTGTGGGAATTACCAGTGTTGCAGCGGTGGCAACTGCATTTGCGTATGGCATTGGTGGCCATCTTGCGATTAATTCGACCATTACTGTTGGAACTCTTCTTGCAATCACAGCTCTGTTGATTCGTCTTTATGGACCTCTCACAGCACTTTCAAATGTGCGAATTGATGTGATGACAGCGCTGGTCTCTTTTGAAAGAGTTTTCGAAGTCCTAGATCTTCAACCAATGATCACAGATTCGCAGAGCGCCACCGAGTTAAAGAAGGAGGATCTCTCTGTCGAATTCAAAGATGTTCATTTCACTTATCCAAAAGCTGAAGAGATTTCACTTGCTTCCCTCGAATCAATTTCCAAGCCTGAAACCGTTGACAGTGGCGAGGTATTGAAGGGAATTTCATTTACTGCGCCAACCGGCACTCTGACTGCGATTGTTGGTCCATCAGGTGCTGGCAAGACGACCATGAGCGCACTTCTGCCGCGTCTGTATGACGTCACTGGTGGAGCGATTCTGATTGATGGAAAAGATATTCGAGATTTCACTGTGCAATCTTTACGCGATTCAATCGGTGTCGTAATGCAAGATGCACATCTATTCCACGAAACGATTGCCGAAAATCTTCGCTATGCCAAAGAGGATGCATCTGAAGACGAGATGATTCAAGCATGTAAGTCCGCGCAAATTTGGGATCTCATTTCATCTCTACCTAATGGATTCGACACGATGGTCGGAGAACGTGGCCACAGACTTTCTGGCGGAGAAAAGCAACGCTTGGCTATTGCGCGTCTTCTTCTTAAGTCGCCAGCAATTGTCATTCTTGATGAAGCAACCGCTCACTTGGATTCTGAAAACGAATCTCTTGTACATCAAGCACTACAGCAGGCACTTAAGGGACGAACATCTATCGTCATCGCACACAGACTCAGCACCGTGATGGATGCGGATCAAATACTTGTACTTGAAAAAGGAGTTATCGCTGAGCGCGGAACCCATGAAGATTTAATCAATAAAGGTGGGTTGTACTCAGAGCTCTTTGCTCGACAAGACATCACGACGAATGAGAAATCTTCCGTAGACAATTAAGCCGCCAAAAAATACCCACTGAAGTGCATAAGCCATATGTGGGCCATCGGATAGTTCAGGTAGCGCTGCGGGAACATTGGGAGTCAGTTCTTTACTTGAACCCGAGAGTAAATCCAGATAGAAATCTTCTGTTGAAACTTCTCGTTGTGCATTAGCTTTCGAAATTAGTCCGGAGGATGAATCTGCAGGGATTGCGAAGAAAGATCCTTGGGGGAGAGATGTATCTAGTCGCAGCCGGCCAATAATTGAAACTTCTCCTGTTGGAATATTTGGTAACTGTGGTTGCGTTTGCGCATTCTTTCCAGCTTTAACCCATCCGCAATCAACCCAGAATTTCTTCCCATCTGCTGTGTTAAATATGGTCAGTAATTCGAACCCGTACACGCCTTCTGAATAATGATTACGCAGAAGAATCTGACTCTTCGAATCAAAACTTCCTGTAGCACTTACTCGTTGCCATTCGTGATCGACAGGATTCGCGGCTACTGTCTCGAGAGCTGTTACGGGCATAGCCACGTGACTTTCAATCCGTGAATTTCGTTCGTGTCTATCTAATCCTCGGTTAAATTGCCATTGACAAGCCCACAAACATCCAGCCAGGAGTATCAGTGCTATTAATGTTTTGAGCAGTGAATATTGTTCAGAGCGTGCGGGCTTACTCAATTCCTCGCGGCCTCTTCTTAAGAATCGCGGCACCCGGAATTACAGTTTCGCGGCCAGCATTGGCGACGACCACGGCTATATAAGGAAGGACTACAGCGCCGAGAAGCGCGAACCATCTAAACGGACTGGGCAGTAACACAGTCAAGATGAAGCAGGCAGTACGAATCATCATCGAGAAAAAATAACGGCGTTGACGGGCACTTTGATCTTTCGACAATCCTTGCGGAGCGCTTGTGATGTCGTATGTAGCCTCTTCTTTAGCCATAGAGCAACAGTAGGGTAGTTTTCTCTCATGAGCGACTCGACTTCAATCGCACTTGTTACAGGTGGAAATCGCGGAATTGGTTTAGCAATCGCGCAATCTCTCAAAGCTGAGGGTCATCGAGTTGTCATTACATACCGAAGCGGTACCCCGCCCCAAGGATTCGACGCCGTACAGATGGATGTCACTGACTCAGAGAGTGTAGATGCGGGATTCGAAAAGATTGAGAAAGAGATCGGCATCCCAGAGATCATTGTGGCAAATGCTGGAATCACTAAAGACACTCTCGTCATGAGAATGAGCGATGAAGATTTTGAAAGTGTCATCAATGCAAATCTCACGGGTGCATTTCGTGTAAGTAAGCGTGCAACAAAAGGACTTCTCAAACTTAAACGTGGGCGACTTATCTTTATTGGCTCAGTCGTCGGTGGAGTTGGAGCCGCAGGTCAAGTAAATTACTCTGCATCTAAATCTGGGCTTGTTGGCATGGCTCGGTCATTCGCAAGAGAACTTGGCAGCAGGGGCATTACTGCAAACGTAGTTGCTCCTGGTTTTGTTGAAACAGATATGACCGCAACACTTGATGAAAAGCGTCGTGAAGACATTGCTGCTCAAGTTCCGCTAGGAAGATTCTGTTCAGCAGAAGAAATTGCAGAGGTTGTTTCATTTATCGCATCACAGAAAGCTAGCTACATAACCGGTGCCATCATTCCAGTCGATGGCGGATTAGGAATGGGTCACTAAAGTGGGAATCCTTCAAGGTAAAAATATTTTGGTTACAGGCGTTCTCACAGATGGTTCAATTGCATTTCATATTGCACGCCTTGCGCAAGAAGAAGGAGCAACCGTAATCCTGACTGGCTTCGGCAGAGGGCTCAGCCTTACAACTCGTATTGCGGCTCGTCTACCGCAAGCAGCACCGATTATTGAATTGGATGTAACCAATCAAGAGCAGTTGGATTCTCTTGCTGCAGAAGTAAAGAAGCATGTCCCACACCTTGATGGAGTCGTGCACTCAATTGGATTTGCTCCAGAAGCAGCTCTCGGTGGAAATTTCTTACACACAAATTGGGAAGATGTTGCAACTGCTGTTCAAGTTTCAGCGTTCTCGTTAAAGTCACTCACAATGGCGTGTCATCCGCTCTTTAAAAATGGTGCATCAGTCGTAGGACTAGATTTCGATGCTCAAGTTGCGTGGCCTAAATACGATTGGATGGGCGTGGCAAAAGCTGCACTTGAATCAACATCGCGTTATCTTGCACGTGATTTAGGTAAAGATAATGTGCGCATCAACTTGATCGCTGCTGGCCCAATTAGGACAATCGCGGCGAAATCGATTCCGGGATTTAGCGATTTCGAAGATGTGTGGAATAACCGCAGCCCACTGTTTTGGGATATTTCAGATCCCGTTCCGGCTGCGCAAGGCGCAGTTGCTCTGCTCAGCGACTGGTTTCCAAAGACCACTGGAGAAATCATTCACGTCGATGGTGGCCTGCACGCGATGGGCTAACGCCTTACGCTCGGATTTTTCTAAATCAGCCCATTCGGGTAGCCTTATCTCAGACCAGTAGCCCCGGCTGCTGCAAGAGGAGCTCACCGCTCCCACCTCTACTGCTTCGGCGGATTGGTTTGTCGAAGTACTTCTAGTTCTCTAGAAGCTCTTCCTATGCGGTGCGCGAATTTTGCGGCAACTTGGATACTCAAGTGAAACCGAACTTAGGAGCAGAAATCACAACTGAACCGCGCATTAACGACCGTATCCGCACACCTCAAATTCGTCTCATCAATTACACCGGTGAACAAGTTGGAGTTG